>CANBVC010000018.1 GCA_947372795.1 Beijerinckiaceae bacterium | reverse complement strand
CGCCTCGCCGTGAACAAGGTCTTCTCTGGCGCCAAGAGCAAGGCAGAGCGGCACGAATGGACCATGCACAATCTCGATCTCGTGCAGATGGTCCCTGCGAAAGACAAGCGCCCCTCAGAAATCTCAGGCGGCATGAAGCAGCGCGTCGGCATCGCTCGCGCACTCGCCATGGAGCCCAAAGTGCTCCTGCTCGATGAACCCTTCGGCGCGCTTGACGCTCTGACCCGCGCGCATCTGCAGGACAGCGTGATGGAGATTCACGCCACTCTGAAAAATACGGTCATCATGATCACACACGATGTCGACGAAGCCATTCTCCTATCCGATCGCATCATCATGCTGACGAATGGTCCTGCTGCGTGCATTGGTGAAATCGCAACCGTTGATCTTGCACGCCCACGCCATCGCATCGAACTTGCGTCCAACGCTAATTACATCGCCGCGCGCGAAGCGGTGCTGCGCTTCCTTTATGAGCGTCACCATTTCGTCGAAGCCGCCTGAGAATAGCGCCAGACAGGATTTTATCATGTCAGAGAAACTAGTCGTTATAGGCAATGGAATGGCGGCGGGGCGCGTGCTCGACCACCTTTTCGATATGGACTCCAGTCGCTATGCGGTGACGCTCTTCGGGGCTGAACCGCGCGTCAATTATAATCGCATCATGCTCTCGCCAGTTCTGTCCGGCGAAAAAGACTTCGCAGACATCATCACCCATGATGAAGAATGGTACGAAGCGCATAAGATCGACCTTCGCCGTGGCCGCACCATCGTCTCCATCGACCGCGCCGCAAAAGTCGTCATCGATGATAGCGGCGCCAAGACCGCCTATGACAAATTGCTGGTCGCGACAGGCTCAATGCCCTTCATCATTCCCGTACCTGGCAAGGATCTGAAGGGGGTCGTCAGTTACCGTGATCTTGATGATGTGAACGCCATGCTCGCCGCCGCCGAAAAAGGTGGCTCGGCTGTGGTCATCGGCGGAGGCCTGCTTGGTCTTGAGGCCGCCGCAGGCCTGTCCATGCGCGGCATGAAGGTCACGGTGATTCATCTGACCTCAACGCTGATGGAGCGCCAGCTTGACGCGGCGGCCGGCTATCTCCTGCAAAAGGCGATGGAGCAACGCGGCATCGAGGTCGTGACCAAGGCCAACACCAAGGCGATCATCGGCGAAGAAGGCAGCGTCAGCGCGGTCGAACTGGAAGATGGGCGCATACTCCCCGCCGATCTCGTCGTCATGGCGGTCGGCATTCGCCCCAATGCGACGCTCGCCAAAGAAGCTGGACTCTCCGTCAACCGCGGCGTCGTCGTGGACGATTTCATGCGTACCGATGATGCGGACGTCTTCGCTATTGGCGAATGTGTGGAGCATCGCGGCCAATGCTATGGCCTGGTGGCTCCCCTTTTCGAAATGGCGAAAGTGGTCGCGGCGCGACTGACAGATGACGCCACCCCAACTTACGAGGGATCGACTCTCTCCACCAAATTGAAGGTCACCGGCGTCGATCTTTTCTCCGCTGGCGACTTCGCCGAGGGTAAGGATCGCGAAGAGATCGTTCTGCGCGACGCCGCCCGCGGGGTCTACAAACGCCTCATCCTGCGCGATGACCGCTTGATCGGCGCCGTCATGTATGGCGATACCGCCGACAGCGCCTGGTTCTTCGACCTTCTGAAGACAGGCGCCGACATCAGCGAAATGCGCGATGTGCTGATCTTCGGACAAAGTTTCGCTGGGGGCGCCAAGGCGGACCCTATGTCGGCCGTTGCCGCGCTGCCTGATGGGGCTGAAATCTGCGGCTGCAACGGCGTGTGCAAGGGAACCATCGTCGAGGCCATCGCGACGAAACAACTCACCGATGTGAATGGCGTGCGCGCGCATACGAAAGCCTCGGCTTCGTGCGGGACCTGCACCGGCCTTGTCGAACAATTGCTCGCCTTCACCCTTGGCGACGGCTTCCAGAAGGCTGAAGTCGAGCCTATCTGCGGCTGTACGGATCTCGGCCATGCGGACGTGCGCCGCCTCATCATCGCGAAGGAGCTGAAGACGGTTCCAGCGGTCATGCAGGAGCTCGAATGGAAGACATCCTGCGGCTGCGCAAAATGCCGCCCTGCCCTGAACTATTATCTCTTGTGCGATTGGCCGGAGGAATACGAGGACGACGGTCAATCTCGCTATATCAACGAACGCGTCCACGCGAATATTCAAAGAGACGGCACCTATTCCGTCGTGCCGCGCATGTGGGGCGGAATAACCAGCGCCAAAGAGCTACGCGCGATCGCGGACGTGACGGAGAAATTCAATATCCCGACCGTCAAGGTGACGGGCGGCCAGCGCATCGATTTGCTCGGCGTGAAGAAAGAAGACCTGCCTGCCGTCTGGGCTGATCTTAATCAGGCCGGCATGGTCTCAGGCCACGCCTACGCCAAGGGGCTTCGCACGGTGAAGACCTGCGTAGGCACGGATTGGTGTCGCTTCGGAACGCAGGATTCGACAGGCCTTGGCGTTAAAATCGAGCGGTTCATGTGGGGCTCATGGACGCCTCACAAACTAAAGATGGCCGTCTCTGGCTGCCCGCGCAATTGCTCGGAATCGACCTGCAAAGACATCGGCGTCATCTGCACGGATGCTGGCTATGACATTCTGTTCGGGGGCGCGGCGGGTCTGCATCTGCGTGAAACCGAGCTTCTATGCAAGGTAACGACTGAGGACGCCTGCATCGAACATATCGCGGCGCTCACCCAGCTTTATCGCGAACAGGGCTTCTATCTCGAGCGCATTTATAAATGGGCGCGCCGGGTCGGCGTCGAAACGATCCGCGCTCAGGTGGTCGATGATACGGAGCGGCGCGAGGCGCTCTTCCAGCGTTTCGTGATCTCGCAACGCACGGCGCAGATCGACCCTTGGGCCGAGCGTGTGGGCGGCAAGGACAGCCACGAATTTACTCCCATCGCCCGCCTTGAAATCATGGAGGCCGCCCAATGAACGCTCCTGTCGCAGGCTTTGTGGATGTAGGCGCGGTGGTCGATGTGCCGCTGCGCGGCTCGCGCGTCGTCTCCTCTCCTCGGGGCGATATCGCCATTTTCAAAGCGGCCGATGGGGTTGTCTTCGCCTTGCGCGACGCTTGTCCGCATAAGCAGGGTCCGCTGAGTCAGGGCATCGTGCATGGCCATTCTGTGACCTGCCCGCTGCACAACTGGATCATCAGTCTTGAAACCGGCGAAGCGCAAGGCGCCGATCACGGTTGCACAGGCGTCATTCGGCTCCGCATCGAAAATGGCCGCATCCTGCTCGATGTGTCGGCCCTCGCCGTCGCAGCGTGATGGTGTGATGATGGATGACGCCTGCGCAAGTAAATCCGTTAAAACGACCTGTCCCTATTGCGGCGTAGGTTGCGGCGTCATCGCAACACCACAAAGCGACGGCTCGGTCGCCATTGCGGGCGACCCTGATCATCCCGCGAATTTCGGCCGCCTTTGCTCCAAAGGGACTGCGCTTGGCGAAACGCTTTCGCTCGACGACCGCCTCCTCGAACCCACGGTGCGTGGAAAGACCACGGACTGGGACAGCGCGCTTGATCTTGTCGCCAACACCTTTGGGCGAACCATCGCGGAACATGGACCTGACAGCGTCGCCTTTTATGTCTCCGGCCAATTGCTGACCGAAGATTACTACGTCGCCAACAAACTGATGAAAGGCTTCATCGGCTCTGGCAACATCGACACCAACAGTCGCCTCTGCATGGCGTCCTCCGTCGCCGGGCATCGCCGGGCTTTTGGTTCCGATACGGTGCCCGCGAGTTATGAGGACCTCGAAGAAGCAGACCTCGTCGTTCTCGTCGGCTCAAACCTCGCTTGGTGTCACCCGGTTCTCTTCCAGCGTTTGATCGCGGCAAAAGAACAACGGGGCACCAAAATTGTGGTCATAGACCCGCGCCGCAACGCGACCTGCGAGAGCGCGGACCTTCATTTGCCGATCAAAGGCGACGGCGATGTAGCGCTGTTTTCCGGCCTGCTCGCATGGCTTGATGCGCAGGGATATCGAGACTCCGCTTTTGTCGATGCGCATACGAGCGGACTTGATGACGCGCTTCATGCCGCACGCCAGTTCACCCTCGCCGACATTGCAGATCGCACAGGACTTTCGGTCGAGCTTCTGCAGGAATTTTACGCGCTATGGGCCAATACGCCGCGCGTCGTCACCGCTTGGTCACAGGGCGTCAACCAATCAACGAGCGGTTCGGACAAAGTCAACGCCATCATTAATTGCCACCTGCTGACCGGCCGCATCGGCAAGCCCGGCGCCGCGCCTTTCTCCATCACCGGTCAGCCGAACGCCATGGGCGGCCGCGAGGTTGGCGGCCTCGCCAATATGCTTGCGGCGCATCTCAACATCGAAAACCAAGAGCATCGTTCGCTTGTGCAGGCTTTTTGGAACTCGCCTGTCATCGCGCAAAAGCCTGGCCTCAAAGCGGTCGATCTCTTCAACGCGGTCGCAGATGGCGGCGTAAAGGCGATCTGGATCATGGCGACGAACCCAGTCGATTCCATGCCTGACGCTGACCTTGTGCGCGGCGCGCTCGTCGCCTGCCCCTTTGTCGTCGTTTCAGATGTAATCGCTAATACCGATACCACGCGCGTCGCCCATGTGCTGCTGCCAGCCGCCGCATGGGGGGAAAAGGATGGCACGGTTACGAATTCAGAACGTCGCATGTCTCGCCAGCGCGCATTTCTTCCCTTACCGGGGGCGACGCGCGCCGATTGGCGCATCATCTGTGATGTCGCCACACGCATGGGTTTTGGGGCGGGCTTCGGCTTCACCTCCCCTGCCGAAATTTTCGCGGAACACGCCTTGCTGTCTGGCGCCGCCAATGGCGAGGAGGGCGACTTCAACATCGCATCTCTGGCGAATGAACCATACGATACGCTGAGCCCGACACAATGGCCGACGACGCCTGTAACGACAAAGGGCCGCTTCTTCGCAAACGGGCGCTTTTTCACCCCTGACCATCGGGCGCGTTTCATCGCTACGCCGATGTGCGAACCAGACACGCCGCGTCGCGGGCTCACGCTGAACACTGGCCGCATACGCGATCAGTGGCACACGATGACGCGCACCGGCAAAGCGCCGCGCCTGATGGCGCATCTGCCGGAGCCCTACTGCGACATCAATCCCGTCGACGCCGAACGCCTGCTCATCAAGGACGGCTCCCTCGTCGAGATCGAGAATGAACTCGCCAGCGCCATCCTGCGCGCGCATGTCACCGGCGACCAGCCACAGGGCTCGGTCTTCGCCCCCATGCACTGGACCGACTGCTTTTCCGCACACGCGCGGATCGACGCGCTCATCCAGGGCGCATGCGATCCGGTTTCCGGTCAGCCTGGCCTCAAATCGTCTCGCATATCGGCGCGTCCCTTCCCGGTGAAATGGACCGGCTTCGCCGTGACCGCGCACAAACCCGCAATGGACTGCGCTTATTGGGCGCTCGGCCCGGTTGATAGCGGATGGCGATCTGAGCTTGCTGGCGATGAAACGCCCGGGGACTGGCAAGATTTCGCCAAGCGCCTCTTCACAATCGAAGCCGAAGCCGCAGACTGGATCGTTTATAGCGATCATACTGGCGCCAATCATCGCCTCGCCGCCTTCGCAGGAAATCGGCTACTTGGTGTGCTGTTCGTTTCCTCAGGAACGCTCTCCTGCGCACGCGCTTTCCTGATTGATGCGCTCAAAACGGAACATGCTGGCGATAGCCGCATGCGCCTGCTGGCGGGTCGCCCCTCCGGGCCTGCAATCGACGACGGAAAAACCGTCTGCGTCTGCTTCTCGGTTGGTGAAAAGACGATCACCCGGGCGATCGAAGCTGGATGCGATACGGTTGAGGCGATTGGTCAACAGCTGAAAGCTGGCTCCAACTGCGGCTCTTGCCGCAGCGAAATAAGGCGTCTTCTCGACAAATTTCATGTTGCGACGGCCGACTGAGGCCAAAACCAAGCATGCAAGGCTCGCCGCCCTGCCAGGCGGGTCGGGGTCCGAAAGGCTTGCTCGATAGGAGGGCGGCGCTCGGTCACGCCAAGCCGCATGCTGAGCAAGAGGCCTCAACTTGAGCTTTAGAGATCTGAACATGCGGCCCGCTTCCGTTATCTGCACGGATTCGCCAACCGTGCGAGCAGAGCCTGGAACATCCTGAGTGATAGATTGTCGTGACATTAGCGATCACTTGCTAATTTCTGATGATCCAGCGACGCCACTGACACGTAACATTTACGAAGCTTCCTCCCGCTTCTGACACCTTCGCCCAATCCCCTAAAGGGATTGGGCTTTTTCATTGCGGTTCGCCCATACGACGCGGGGCATAACACCACACATGCACCGGCCGACGTTTCTCCAGTGGTGATCGTTCAAAACATTCTTGGCGCGGGCAGCGCCAAACTCGCAAACTGGATGTATAGCGTCGCCCCAAAAGGCGGGACAGCGATCGGGATTGCATCACAAACAGTAGCGCTCGAAGAGGTTCTTGGTGCGCCAGGCGTGCGGTACAAGGCGTCGCGTTTTAACTGGATCGGTCGACTTACGTCTTCTGGCTAGGTGATGATCGTATCCGCAGCCTCTGGCGTCCGATCGATGGAAGACGTCAAACGACGCGAAATCATCGTCGGCGCCACAGGCGCCGGCTCGCTCTCATAGGGCTATCTGATGTTGATGAATGCGGGCGCCAGCGCAAAATTCAAAATCATCTCCGGCTATCCCTCATCAGGCGAAGTTCTTCTCGCTCTCGAAAAAGGCGAAGTTGATGCGGCGTCCAGCCTGCTGTCTCACCAGAACGCCGCGGATAAGGACTGGATCGAACAGAAAAAGGTCCACATTCTCCTCTCGGAAACCGTCGAACGTTCGCCCTCCATTCCAGATATTCCAGCGGTCGGCGAAATGGGGTGTGTCGCGCATAGGCTCAGTTTCATAGGCGTCGACCGCAGCAAGGCCTGCCGGCCGCTATTCAGCGCATTGACCAGTGCGCCGGGCTGAATCAGCGGCGCACGGCTCGTGTTCACGATCAGCGCAGTTGGTTTCATGCGCTTCAGATCAGATTCCGAGATTATGCCGCGCGTCGCATCTACCAGCCGCATGTGCAACGTCAGCACGTCGCACTGTTCGAAGAATGCTTCCTTGCTCGCCGCTGTTTCCCAACCATCAGCACGAGCGCGGGCACGCGATTCCTCACGCGCCCAGATTAGAACGCGCATGCCGAAGGCGCGGCCGAACCCGGCGACGGCGCCGCCGATGCGGCCGTATCCGGAGATGCCAAGCGTCTTGCCGTGCAACGACGCGCCGGTGCCCATCTGCCAGCGACCCGCCTTCATCGATGCGATCTGTTGGGGAATCTGCCGCATAGCGGCAAGAATAAGCGCCCAAGTGAATTCAGCGGTAGCGTGAGAGGGCACGCCGGGATGTTGGCTCGACGAGACAATTATGCCAAGCCGCGTGCACGCGGCAATGTCGATGTGCGGATAGACGCTGCGCCGCCTGATGAGTTTCAACTTCGGCAGACGCTCCAGCAGCGGCGCCTGAATTTTTGTTCGCTCCCGAATGAGCACGAGAACCTCAGTATCCTTAAGGCGCTCCACGAGAACATCATCGTCCTGAACATGGTCATTCCAGACAGCAACCTAATGGCCGGCGAGCTTTGCGAAACTGGGCAAGCGGCGCACGGTGTCGAAATAGTCGTCGAGGATTGCGATCTTCAAATGCGATCTTCATTCGATGGAGCTCCTGTCAGGGAGCACGCCGCAACGTTCCCGACCGTGATTTATCAAACGGACCGTAAGTCGCTCCGTGGCGCTTGGCAATATTATAGAGCGCCACAGAAAATCAGCATAAGAGGACGTCTTTTGCAGCGCTTCGCTTCCGCCACAGGGTCTTCATCAACCGAACGCCGACAACGCATTCTTTGGCTCGTCGAGCTTGAGCTTTTCTACCAACGTGCAATCGCTTGGAGCGGTACTTCAAAGAGATCAAGCACTACAGGCGGAGTGCGTGAGCCAATCACAAATCGTTATCTCATGGCCCAAAGATCGACCAGCCAGTGCGTCGGGCAAGGTCTTCCAGCGCGATCCGACCGAGATGGGAGTTACCGGCGTCGTCGAGCCCAGGCGACCAAACGGCGATAGACGCCTTTCCAGGCGCTATGGCCAGAATCCCGCCTCCGACCCCGCTCTTCCCTGGTAGGCCGACGCGATAGGCGAACTCCCCCGATCCGTCATAGTGACCACAGGTCAGCATGAGCGCGTTGATACGGCGCGCGCGCGCCGCGGAGATCACCGATAATCCGGTCAAGGGATTAGCACCATTACACGACAGGAAGAGACCCGCGCGCGCCAATTGCTCGCAGGACATGGCAATGGCGCAATGATGGAAATAGACGCCAAGCGTGTAATCCACCGGGTTCTCGATGACCCCGAAACTCTTCATGTAATTGGCAAGCGCCGCATTACGAAAGCCAGTGCGCTTTTCCGAGGCCGCTACGGCCTGATCGATGGCGATGGTGGAATCATCAGCCAGGAATTGCAGGAAGCGCAAAATCTCGCCCAATGTCTCGCGTGGCTGCCGGCCCGACAAAATCACATCGGTCACTGCGATAGCGCCCGCGTTGATGAAAGGATTTCGCGGCACCCCCAACTCACGCTCGAGCTGAACAATGGAATTAAACGGATTGCCGGACGGTTCGCGTCCCACATGGCGCCAGAGCCTGTCACCAATACGCCCTAGCGCCAGTGTTAAAGTGAACACCTTTGAAATGCTCTGGATCGAGAAGGGCATGGCGCTGTCGCCCCCAGCGTAAACATTGCCTGCTACGTCGACTATCGCCAAACCAAAGCGCTGGGGATCAACATTGGCGAGCTCGGGTATGTAGGTCGCGACTGTGCCGCGGTCCTTTCGGGCGCGCATGTCCGCCACAACATCGCTTACAATCGCGTCAAGATCGGGCTCAGTCCGGCTCATTCACCTCTCCGATCACAACCCACGTCGGCGCCATAGGCTGCCCAAAATCACCGCCAAATCGCTCTGCGGGTCAAGTGCTTGCGCTCTGTATCTTGCACACACGCTACGCCTGAAGCTAAGCACGGATGGGCAACAAACGCGAGCGCTGGCGGCATGTCCGAAGCTCCTAAGGAGTAGATCGCGCAAACAGCAATTTTTATGGTGGTCGCAAACGCGTTGCGTGAATTTCCAGCTTTTGAATAACTAAAGGTAGGCACAACATCGGATATACCGGACAAACGTCCAAGAGATTTAGCCGTAGAAAATTACATTCGCGATTCCCACATCGCCTTGCGAAATCGCAGTGATAGTGAGGAGCTTGGAGAATTTTCAACGCGTAATCTCGTGCATCGTTATGAGACGGAGAGCAGCCTCAGTCACATTTAGCGATGATAGAACAAAGCTGACTGAGGCGCCCCGAAGGTTCCGGGGCGCCCGAGAGGTCATTCCGCCGGGGCGGGAGCCACCTGCAGAACATCGGCTGCTTGGCCGGCGAGATAGTTCGCGCGCATGGGCTTCAGGATGAAAAACGCTAATAGGCCGGTAAGTACGTCCATCGCCACGGCGATGAGGAACACCGGAATCCAGCTGCCCACGGCGTCGTGAATGGCTGCGGCCACTGGTCCGCCAAGAACCGAGCCTACCCCTTGCGAGATGTACAAGAAGCCGTAATTGGTGGTGGCGTTCTTCGTTCCGAATGTGTCCGTAAGCGTCGAAGGAAAAAGCGAGAAGATCTCGCCCCATCCGAAGAAGACGAGGCCGGACAGGACGACGAAGGCGAGCGCGTTGTCGCGGTAGAGCAGCAGCGCCAGGATCGCCAGCGCCTCGAGGATGAAGGCGATGGCCATCGTATTCTCGCGGCCGATTCTGTCGGAAACCCAGCCGAAGAACGGACGGGTGAAGCCGTTCAGGATGCGGTCCACCGTCAAGGCGAGCGGCAGGGCCGCCATCCCGAAGAGCGCTGCATCGGCGACACCGAAATCGCGCGCGAAATTGGCGAAGTTCGAGGTCACCATCAGGCCGCCCGTCGACATCATCGTCATCATGGCGAACATCAGCCAGAAGATGGGAGTGGCGATCATCTCTTTCGGCCCTGCGTCCTTTCCGGTCGCAATCCCTTCCACCGGAGGCGGCAGATGATCTTCTGAGCCAGGAGGACGCAGACCGATTGCCGCCGCCACGCCCACAGCTCCGAGCAGCACGCCAAAAAAGACGAGGGTCGAGGCATGACCGGAGCTCTTGATCATTGAGTCGATCGGGAAGGTCGTGAGCAGGGCGCCCATTCCGTAACCGGCAGCTACCATTCCAATCGCGAAGCCACGCTTATCTGGGAACCACCGCGCCATCAGGCCGATGATGCCGATATAGACGATACCGGTGCCCACGCCGCACAGGCCGCCGTAGGTGAAGTAGAGCATGGTTAGGCTCGTCGCATTGGCAGAGGCTACCCAGCCGAGACCGGAGAGCGCCGCGCCGAAGGCTACGAGAAATTTCGGACCGAATTTTTCCACGAGCCAACCCTGCGCCGGCGACAGCCAGGTCTGCAGAACGATCAGAAGCGAGAAGGTGATCTGCAAGGCAGGAAGCGAGGCGCCGGTGGCTCCTTGGAACGGCTTCACGAACAAGGTCCACACATATTGCGGGCTTGAGATCGCCATCATCACAACGAGGCTGAGGCCTAATTGAATCCAGCGTGATTTCGAAACGACAGCCATGATCGACTCCGTACGAGTGTAATGCACTTAAAAAAAAGCAAGTTACATGCCATGATGAAATAATGCGGGAAGCCGCTGCATTTAGAAATTTATGTGAACGTGCGTCGATCTTTCGGAGCTCGTTTTTTGATCGAAACGCACAATTCATGACATTTCGCTGCGCTATCAAAGATATTATAAGATGAATGCTTTAGCGCTCGCGATGACGGATCAGAGTTCATGCTCAACACCCCTCGTTCACGCCGCGGCATGGTGACTTCGCCGCATCACCTCGCCAGCGAGGCGGGGCTTCGTGTCTTGAGAGAAGGGGGGAACGCGATCGAAGCGGTTATCGCGATGGCCTCCTGTCTGGCGGTGGTCTATCCGCATATGACCGCGATCGGAGGCGATGGTTTCTGGTTGGTCTCGGACAAGGGTGTGGACCCCATCGCGATCGACGCATGCGGAGCGGCCGCGCGCGGGGCGACGGTCGAATCCTATAGCGCTCTTGGGCAGAACACCATTCCATGGCGAGGCCCGCTCGCCGCCAACACCGTCGCCGGCGCAGTGTCGGGCTGGGGCGAGGCCCATGCGTTGAGCCGGGAGCTTGGGGGACGCCTGCCGCTATCGCGCCTGCTCGAAGACGCGGTCTGGTCAGCCGAGCACGGTTTTCCGGTAACCGTGAGCCAGGAGGAACTCACGCAAGCCAAGCGAGCAGAACTGATGGACGCGCCCGGTTTCGCTGAAACCTTTCTGTCATCGGGAGAAACGCCGCGCGCCGGAGAGATTATGAAATTTCCCGCTCTCGCGCGCACCCTGCGGCGAATTGGAGTCGAGGGAACCGAGAGTTTCTATCGCGGCGCCCTCGCGCGGGAAATCGCTGGCGATCTGGAAGCAATCGAAAGTCTCGTTCGGCTCGAAGACCTCGAAGCGCATCGCGCTACGCGTCGCGACGCGCTCTCGACGCGCATACGTGGCGCGCAACTCTTCAATTTCCCGCCCCCAACGCAGGGCGTCGCCTCACTTATGATCCTTGCGCTCTTCGACAGGCTCGGCGTCCGCGAGGCGGAGAGCTTCGAGCATATTCATGGCCTGGTCGAAGCGACAAAACAAGCGTTCCTCCAGCGTGACCTGCATGTCGGCGATCCCGGATCCATGACCATCGATCCGCGTGCGCTTCTTGAGCCTTCACTGCTAGACGATCTCGCGCGAAGGATCGATCTGGAGCATGCGCTGCCGTGGCCACAGCCGGCGAGCGGAGGCGACACCGTGTGGCTCGGCGCTATCGACGGTCAGGGCCTCGCTGTCAGC
Source organism: Beijerinckiaceae bacterium (assembly GCA_947372795.1). GTDB lineage: Bacteria > Pseudomonadota > Alphaproteobacteria > Rhizobiales > Beijerinckiaceae > Terripilifer. The sequence continues at coordinate 13,955 of CANBVC010000018.1, read as the reverse complement.
TATATCCAGAGCATTTTTTTCGAATTCGGGTCGGGCTGCGTGCTGCCGCAATCGGGTTTCGTGTGGCAGAATCGCGGGGCGAGCTTCTTGCTCGAGGGTGCGGGGCCGCGTCAGCTCGCTCCCGGCCGCAAGCCCTTTCATACGCTCAACCCAGCGATGGCGCGCTTCGACGATGGTCGTTTCATGGTTTACGGAACGATGGGCGGCGAAGGCCAGCCGCAGACGCAAGCCGCCGTCTTCTCCCGCTACGGCATGTTCGGCGCGCCACTGCAGGCGGCGATCACGGCGCCTCGCTGGCTGCTCGGAAAAACTTGGGGTGAAAACAGCGTGACGCTGAAAGTGGAATCGCGCTTCGATCCGAAACTCGTCACGGCTCTTAAGGCTGCCGGTCACGATATAGAAGTCGCGCCCGATTTCACCAGCGTCATGGGTCACGCTGGCGCCGTGGTGTCCCACCCTGACGGCGTTTTCGAGGGCGCGACCGATCCACGTAGCGACGGCGCCGCGATTGGTTTCTGAACTATCGCGTTTTAAAGATAGTCAAGTCAACCGTCGCCCAGCAGAACGAGGATCACATCGCCCGCGCGCACCGTTCGCCCCTGCTCGCAGCGGATCGTCGAGATACGGCCCGCCACCGGCGCTGATATCTCCATCTCCATCTTCATGGATTCCACGATCACGAGCGGTTGCCCGGCCTTAACCTCGACTCCCTCCTCGACTAGGATTTTCCAAACGTTCCCGGTCATGTGCGCACTGACCGCCGTCGCGCCGGGTGGAAGGGCGTCATCACTTTGCACACCAGCGCCGCCGTCGTCGGAGACGAAGCTGTCCAGCCCCTTGGCCTTCCAGTCCGCACGCTCAGCCTCAAACGCTGCGCGCTGAGTCGTCCTGAAGGCGGCAATTCCCTCGGCGTTTTGGTCGAGAAATGACGAATAGTCGCGCCAGGAGAATTGGGTCTGCTCGATTTGAAGCGGGTAACGGCCATGGGGAAAGGCCTCGCGCGCCTCGGCAAGCTCCTGTTCGCTCACAGGAAAGAACCGGATTCGATCGAAGAAGCGTAAGAGCCAGGGATGGCCGGGCTTGAACTCCTGCGTGCTGCGCCACGCGTTCCACATCTGGATCGTGCGGCCGAAGAGCTGATACCCGCCTGGCCCTTCCATCCCGTAGACGCACAGATAAGCGCCGCCGATGCCGACCGCGTTTTCCGGCGTCCAGGTGCGGGCGGGATTATACTTCGTCGTGACAAGCCGATGACGCGGATCAAGCGGCGTGGCGACCGGCGCGCCGAGATAGACGTCGCCGAGGCCGAGCACGAGATAGTCCGCAGAGAAGACGATGTCGTGCACGTCCTGCTCGGAAGCGAGCCCGTTGATGCGCCGGATGAAATCAATGTTCGACGGACACCAGGGCGCATCTGGCCGCACGAGTTCCTGATACTTGCGCATGGCCAATTGTACGGACGGATCGTTCCAGGATAGCGGCAGATGCACGATCCGCGAAGGTAACGAAACATCCTCGACGCCTGGCAATCCCGTCTCCATCTCCACAAGCGCGGCGACGAGCTTTGCGCCGGACAGGATACTGGAGTCGAAATGAATCTGCAGCGAGCGAATGCCTGGCGTCATGTCGATGAGGCCCGGTAGTTTCGCAGCCTTCACCGCCTGCGCCAGCAGATGCACCCGCAGCCGCAGGGCGATATCGAGGACCATAGGACCATATTCGACGAGCAGATAATCGTCGCCAGCACGCCGATAAACGACCGGAACAGGTCCGCCGTCGCTGCATCGCAGGATCGGGCTCTGCACCGAACGTCCATCCCTCAGCGCCAGCGTAGGCATCGGAACGGTGGCATAGCCGTCTTCAGGGACGAAGCGTACGCCGTCGCCAGGTTTCAGCTGCCCAATCTTCCAAAGGTCGTGGCGTGCGATAACCGCAGGACAAACGAAGCCCCCCAGGCTTGGGCCATCGGGTCCCAAAATGATCGGCATGTCGCCCGTAAAATCGATCGCGCCAATCGCATAGGCGTTGTCGTGGATATTGGAGGGATGCAGCCCCGCCTCGCCGCCGTCCTTGCGCGCCCAACGCGGTTGCGGGCCGATCAGCCGCACGCCCGTGCGCGCGCTGTTGAAATGCACTTCGTAGCGGGCTGCGAAGAGGTCCTCGATGTCGGCGCGATCGAAGAAGTCTGGCGCGCCGTGCGGCCCCGAGCGAACAACGATCGTCCACTCATTCGTGAGCGGCGGTTTTTCGCTATCCTGAGCGGCTCGCGGGGGCGCGTGGTCAGCGCAGGCGAGGTTCAGAAGGTCACCGGCGCGCAAGGCGCCGGTCGCATGACCGCCGAACTTGCCGAGCGCGAAGGTCGCACGAGAGCCAAGATATAGCGGCGCATCCAAACCGCCCGCCACAGCCATATAGGTGCGTTGCCCGGAACCGCTGATGGCGCCAAGCGCGAACACCTGACCGGCGCTTACCGGAACAGGCTCGAAATAAGCGACCGGTACGCCGTCGAGGGTCGCCTGCATCCGGGCGCCCGCGAGGGCGATCACCGCGTCGCAATGAAAGCGCAGGGTTGGTCCCATCATGGTGCATTCGAGGGCCGCAGCCCCCTCCGGGTTACCTACCATGACGTTCGCGAGGCGATGCGAACGATCGTCCATCGGGCCGGATGGGGGCACGCCGACGTCCCACAAGCCGAGGCGTCCGGGCCAGTCCTGTACGCTTGTCTGCGCGCCGGGCGCCATCACCTCAAGAGCGCGGGGCGTGAATGCGAAAGTCTTGAGGAAGCCGGTGGAAACGTCGCCGCTGGCGAACTCGGGCGCCTCGCAGATGGCCCGCAGATAATCGAGGTTAGTCGCGATGCCGTATATAGCGCTGCCAGCCAGCGCATTGCGCAACTTTTCGATCGCTTCCGCGCGATCCTCGCCATGCACGATCAGCTTGGCGAGCATGGGATCGTAATAAGGAGTGACTTCGGCGCCAGTCTCAATCCACCCATCGAGGCGCACGCCTTCGGGCCAGGTCACCTGCGTCAGGAGCCCGGTGGAGGGGCGAAAATCAGCGCCGGGGTTTTCCGCATATATGCGCACTTCTATAGCTGCGCCCTTCGGCACGAGCGGCGCCTCGGGCATAGAGAACTCGCCTGCCGCATGCCTGATCATCCACTCGACGAGATCAATCTTGTAGGCCTCCTCCGTCACGGGATGTTCGACCTGCAGCCGCGTGTTCACTTCCAGAAAATAGAAATCCTCTCGTCCAACATCATAGATGAACTCGACAGTCCCCGCGCTCTCATAGGCGACCGCCTGTCCGAGCGATACAGCAGCTGCGTGGAGCCGACGGCGAATCTCATCCGAGATGTTCGGCGCCGGCGTCTCCTCAACGACTTTCTGATTTCGGCGTTGGAGCGAGCAATCGCGTTCCCCCAGCGCGAGGACGCGCCCGTCGCCCAGTCCGAAGATCTGCACCTCGATGTGTCGGGCGATAGGGATGAAGCGTTCGAGATAGACACGCGCATCACCGAAGCTCGCGCCCGCCATTCGCTGCACGGTCGCGAATTTTGCGGAGATTTCCGCGTCGTCGTGACAAAGCTGCATGCCGATGCCGCCGCCGCCCGCAGTGCTCTTGAGCATAACCGGATAGCCGATGGCGCGCGCCGCCACGACTGCGTCTTCGACGGAAGCGAGCAGGTCGCTTCCGGGCAACAGAGGCACGCCGCAACGCGCCGCGATCTCGCGAGCCGTATGCTTCAGACCGAAGTCTCGCAAGTGGGACGGCTTCGGGCCGATGAAGGTGACGCCTTCCGCCGCGAGACGCTCGGCGAACGTAGCATTTTCCGAGAGGAACCCGTAGCCGGGATGCACGGCCTGCGCGCCAGTGGCCTTACAAGCGGCGATGACGGCCTCAATATCTAGATAGCTGTCCTTGGCGGGAGAAGGACCGATATGAACCGCGTCGTCCGCCTCGAGCACCGGTCGAGTGAATCGGTCCGCGTCGGAATAAACCGCGACTGAGGAAATCCCCATGCGACGTAGAGTCCGGATCACCCGGCCGGCGATTTCGCCCCGGTTGGCTATGAGAACTTTGCTAAACATCATGCCACCGAGGGATCGAATACAAGCACGCGCACGGGCGTCGGATTGAAGCCGTTGCAGGGATTGTTGACCTGCGGGCAATTGGAGATCACCGCGATGACGTCCATCGCGGCGAGGATGTCGACATGATCGCCAGGACTCGACACACCATCGACGATGGCGAGCCTGCCATCGGCTTCGATGGGCACATTCATGAAGAAATTGATGTTTGGCACGATGTCGCGCTTGGTCATGCCGAGCCGGGCGACTTCGATGATGAAATTCTCGCGGCAGGCGTGCATGTAGCGGGTATGGTGTCCGAAGCGCACCGTGTTCGCCTCGCAGGAACAGGCCCCCGCCGACGTGTCGTGACGGCCGCATGTGTCAGCCACCACGGTCGCCATCACCCGACCCATATTCGAAATGAGGCGGGTTCCCGTCGACACGTAGGGCGCGTTCTGCGCCTGGATCGTGTCCTGCGCCGAATAACGCTCGCTGGTGTCTTGCGCGTTGTAGAACAACGTGTCGACGGCCTGCTGGCCTTCGAGATCGATGATGCGCAGGATCTGCCCTTTGCGCACAACCCGCGACCAGGGCTTGTTCGCCGGAATCAAAAAGTCGTAGACGGCGGCCGCCGCATCGAGAGCGGGAGCGGCGAAAAAGCGCGAGGGCGCCACGGTTTCGAAAGTCGTCATCGGGCTCTCCTCAGGCCTGCAGATAGGTCGCGTTGTTCTCGAAGCCTCGCACGGCTTCAGCCGTCGCGCTGCGACAGAGATCGTCGTCTCCGGTTTGCGGCATAAAGATGATGCAATCGACATCGCCAGGCCCGAACGTTGTGTCCGGCGCCAGCGGGTGCGGACAATTCGACACCGCGACGATGAGATCGAGCTCGGCGCGCAGATCGACGAAGTCGCCCACCTCCACCAGGCCATCACGCCATACCGGCACGTGATCAACCATGGACACCGGCGCGAAGAACGTGATTACCGGCGAGATGTCACGCGGACCCAGTCCGTGCTTTCCAGCGGCCAGCAACATGTTCTCTCGCGTCGAGCGCAGGCCCGCATCGCCGTATTTTCGCAGGTTCGAAGCGGGCGTCGAACCACCCACGATCGCATCATGGGCGCAGCATGTGTCCTCGATGATTGAAAACAGCACGCGCCCCATGTCGGAAAAGAGCACTCGCCCCTTGTGCATGTCGCTCGTCCACTGGATCTTCACCGTATCCGCGCTGTTGTATCGTTCGGACGTGTCGTGTGCGTTCCACGCGAAAACCGACACGCCCGGAGTGGCGGATGTGTTGAGTATCCGCAAAGCTTCGCCACGGCGGATGAGCTTCGTCCAGTACCAGCCGCCGGGGATGGTTTCGAGGTGGCGGATCGCAGCGTCGGCGATCGGCGCGCCGTCACGCTGGGTCGGCGGCGGAAGGACACGCGGGCTGACGCCGTCGCCTGCCTTCTTAAGTTCTTCGTAGCGTATCCGATTGGCTTCGATCATTGCGGCGACGCCGGGTGACGATGCGGGACGGTGCTCGCTCATGCGGCTGATCCTGTCTTCACCGGGTCGTCCCGGTAGGAAACGGTCTGCGGTGTCGGGTCGTCCCGGCCGGGAGGCTTTAAACTGTCAAGAGGCGCAGGAATGCGCCTAGGCCAGATCTCGAAATCCTGGGTGATGGTGGCTCCGTATCGCCCGCAGTCGGTAGGCTCGTTGCGGCGGCGCTCGAAGGCGATAACCCGGGTCGCCAGCGCGAACGCCTCCGGCAAGTCGTGGGTCACCATAACGATGGTCAACGCGCGTTCATTCCACAGATTGCGCATCAGCACGTGGATCTCGGCGCGGATTCCCGGATCGAGCGCGCCAAAAGGCTCATCGAGCAGCAGAACCTTCGGCCGCCCCATGAGGGCCTGCGCCAATGCAAGACGCTGCTGCATGCCGCCGGAGAGCTGCGCAGGATACCGACTCTCGGCATGCGACAAGCCGACTGCGGCGATAAGTTCGCGAGCCTCCGCAACGGCAAGCGCCTTTTCCGCGCCGAACAGGCGTCCGAACAACGTGCCCGCAGGGCCCCCGGCCTGCAACTCCCGGCCGAGCAGGACATTTCCCAGCACGGTCAGGTGGGAAAAAACGGAATAACGCTGATAGACGACCCCCCGGTCGGCAGTGGGCTCCGGCGATATCGGCGCATCGTCAATTTTGATCGTTCCGCGCGTCGGCTGCTCCTCCGAGAGCAGCATCTTAAGAAAGGTCGTCTTACCGCAGCCGGATGGCCCCACCAGTGCGACGAAGGCGCGCTGATCGATTTCGAGGTTGATCTGCTCGAGCACGACGGTGTCGTCGTATTCCTTCCAGACGTTGCGAACGCTGATCAGGCTCACGATGAAGCCCTCGCTTCCGCGAACCACGGAAACGCCCGACGTTGAAGGAGCACTATGGCTACATCCATGAGAAAGGCGAGCAACGTGATCCAGGCGACATAGGGCAGGATCACATCCATGGAGAGATAGCGACGCACAAGGAAGATGCGGTAGCCGAGGCCGGACTCCGCGGCGATCGCCTCCGCCGAGATGAGAAAAAGCCAGGCAGGTCCGAGCTGCAAACGAATGCTGTCCAGCAGACGTGGCAGAACCTGCGGCAGGATCACGCGCAGCGCGATCGTCCAACTGGAGGCGCCCAAAGTCTGGGCCTTGACGATCTGCTGGCGAGGCACGTCCTCGACACGCAACGCCATGTCGCGCACAAGCGGCGGCGTGACGCCGATGGCGATGAGGGTGATTTTCGCAGCCTCACCAAGTCCGACAGTGATGAAAAGGATCGGCAGGAGCGCCAGCGGGGGCGCCATGGAGAAAGCGGTGACAAAACCGCCCAGAGTCGCTCGCAAATACGGCAAGAGACCGATGGCTATACCGAGGACAACGGCGACCATCGTCGAGATCGCCAGGCCGGCGAAGAGACGCCGCAGGCTAGCGAAGGTGTCGAGCCACAGGAGCACATCGCCGGTGCGCGGATCGGCTGTGAACGCCATGCGATCGATCGCAGCAGCGAAGGAGGAGAACGCCGGCAGGAGCTTGTCGGCGGGATTTTCCGCCAACCGCAGCGCAGAGCTGATGACATAGGCGAGGAGCACAGCCGCGAAGGGTAGCAACGCCAGCAAGCGCGCGGCGCGAGGAACAGGCCGTCGGTTGATCAGACGCATGCGCGGCGCATCCTCGAGAGTGGATCCCATGAGTCGCGGAGGCGGACGGATCGCCCGCCTCCCGAAGCATCAAAGCTTTCCGGCCGCAGCCATACTCATGTATTCGGCGTTGAAGCGGAAACCGATCTTCTTCTTGTCGCCGAGCACCTTTCCGTCCGCGAGTTCGATGCCGACCGCATCAGCCGACTTGGAGCCCTGCCCGAGCAGGTTGTGCTCGAAGAGGAACTTGCGCACCTTGTCCATGGTCGCACTGACATCTCCGCTTTTGGTGAAAGCGGTCGCTTCTGCTGGGGTCGCGAAGAGTTTCGTCGCGGCGAGCTGGCTTTCGAAACCCGCGAGATCGGTGCCGGACGCCTTACCCATGGCTTCACGCGCGGCCTTCCCCTCGGGGGTCTTGGCGACCATGACGCCGAGCGTTTCGTACCAGATACCCGTCAAGGCCTTGGCGAAGTCCGGATTGTCCTTCAACGTGGCGGTGTTCACAACGGTGAGGTCCATGATCTCGCCGGGAATCTGCGAGCTGTCGAAGACCTTGTGCGCAGCCTTGTCGGCAAGCACTTCCTCGACGATCGGATTCCACGTCACGACCGAGGTCACTTCCTTGGTCTTCCACGCCGCCGCCATGTCGGCGTCCGAAGTGTTAACGACCTTCAGGTCCTTTTCCTTCAAGCCGACCGTCGAAAGCGCGCGGGCGAGCAGGTAATGGGAAACGGAGAACTCAACGAGGTTAACCTTCTGGCCCTTTATATCCGAGAGCTTAGACTTATTCTTCAGGATGACGGCGTCGTTGCCGTTCGAGAAGTCGCCGACGATCACCGCAGTCGTATCGACGCCTCCAACGGCGGGAGTCGATAAGGCATCCATATTGGTGACTGTCAGCGCATCGAAGCCGCCCGCAGTGTACTGATTGATCGACTCCGCGTAGTCGTTAACCTGAACAACATCGATCTTGATGCCGTATTTATCGGCCCACTTCTTCACAATCCCAGTCTCGTTCGCCCATTGCCAGGGCATCCAACCGACATAAATCGTCCAGGCGAGCTTGAACTCCTTTTTCGGCGCGGCGAGCGCAAGACCCGATGTCGCGAGACACGTCGTGAAAGCAACACTCGCGATGCTGGCGGCCATGACAGCGGCGCCCAGACTGCTACGGATAGTTTTTGAAATGACCATCGCCAACTCCTTTTCAGTTCATTAAATGACCGAAATTGGCATGACCCGAGCGTCGCCAATTTCTGGCCACTGAGGTCTCCCGGGATTTTGGCCCGCCGTGCCCGGCGCCTATGTCTCTGGCGCAGGTGGCAGCTCTCGGACCAGCACCCCGAAAGGCCGGAACCCTAGCCGCCAACTCAATGCTCTTAGAAAAGCAATTTGCTTGCCAAGGGCCACGTCCCGAAAATGCATCCTCATCGGGGACGTCAACCGGACGCCATGAGCATTTCTTCATCAATCTGCCTATTTTTCGACTATGTCTTCGAGAAACGCGCCATCCGCGACACATCCAACCGCCCGAACGAACTTCAGACTGGATAAAACTTGGGGGCAAGGTCACGCGCCGCCGGCGGAGGGGCTTGGAAATCCGCTCAGAAGCACGAAGCGATTAATTTGCAAGACGGGCGCAGCATGTTCCTATCGCACAGGCGACCGAAAACCCACAGTGTCGGGATTGAGCGCTATAACCGTACCGCTATACCAGAATGAGAAGGGGCAGCCCCACGCCCCACTCATCCAACACATCGTCGATGGCTTGTGAACAGCTCGCCGGCGATCAGGGACCTGGGCCATCGCCAGTTGATCATTTGATTTCTACAATAACTTAGCCCCCCGTTATTCGATTTTAATCTGAAGCCGCTTCTGAGCTTGGGGAACAATCTTTAGATTGTTGAGTTGTTTATCATACACTCCTGATTTGCGGCGCTCTTCGCCCGCTACTCAACATGTTGCTGTCTACCCCGGCAAATTCCTGTCGGAAAAAGACGAAAAATAAAACCATTAGCTCGGATAATACGGTTAACGGAAACAGGGCGTCATGGACTGCACCGCGCAGTGCAGCGGAAACACATGAACAACATAGGGTTTCCCGGAATTCCGTCGAGGTGCTGAGCTTAACTTGAGGGCAAAAAGAGCCCACAGGTTCAACAAAATTGACCAATATTGAACAAATTCGATGCACGCCAAGTAATGGAGCGTTCAGAGGCAAGTCTTTCACGAAAGATCCTCCTACTCTCTGAAGACGGCAGCAATGCCGTCTGTCAGTCACTTAGGAGTGGTCGAATGTTGAAATCTCTATTGATTCAATTCAAATCCCTGAGGCACGCGAGCTGTCTTCCGCTCTTGGTGGGCATCCTCGCGATTGCAGCGACTTCCAGGACACATGCGGCACGCGCCGAGGTATCTACCCCACCCGCAAGTTGCGCCACCCTTCAGGCGAAGTATCGCCAGCTCAAGGGGAAGACCTTGGTCAACCCAATCAATTCGCATACTCCGGGTTACGAAGCGCTCGATCCAAAGGATCAAAGCAAATACTTAGGCTTCGATATAGACCTCGGCGAGACGATCGGCGCCTGCCTCGGCTTTCAAGTGACCTATAAGTCGGTTGCATTCGCAGCTCTGCTGCCGACTTTGCAGAGCGGCCAGGCTGATATCGTCATCTCGGACATCTATGTGACGGAAGAACACGCTAAGACGGCCGATTTCGTTACTTACTCCAAGGTCTTCGATGGCGTTCTGGTGGCCCAAGGACCCGAAGAATCTCACGGGGATAAACACATCCCTTTGCGGCTCGACAGCAGCGGAGAACACTGGCTAGGTGGAGGTACCGCTCGTGCAGAACCTCGCTCCCGATTGCAAGGCCGCCGGACTAGCGACGCCCGAAGTCCAGCTCTACGACAACAATGCCAAATGTATCCAGGCTTTGAAAGCGTACCCGGACAAACAGGAAATGGCTGTCGCTGTCACCTTGCCCTACTCGGTGGGCATCGCCGTACCACGGGATAAGACAGACTTCCGGGATGCCTTCATTGCGGCTTTCGTCGAAATCCAGAACGCCGGAATAGCTCGCGGCGCGCGATTCAGAAACTCAACGGCAAGTTTCTACGGGATGCGTTTCATCCGTCAGACCGTAAAGCCATACTTCATGGCGCTCGATGGCAGCAAGCGCGATGGCCTCATCTTCGCACGCCGTGACTTCCGATGCCGCTCACGCCTCCCCTGTTCGCTCCGCTCCGCCATAGCTGCCTCGACGGCTTTCCAAGGATAATCGACGCTCAAGGGAGCAAGGGAAAAATTCCATTTTTATTACATAAAAACAATGGCCTGAGAATGCTGATTTTATAACCTTGATTTTACAACCAGTCGCCGACGAGATCCAAATGGAACCGTCAGCTTTTGACTTAACCAAAAAGCAAAAGAATTGCGCCCTTGCTGAATTCTGTGCGGCTTGGGTGTTCCCGCCCACAGTAGTCACGACACGTTTGGGACCCAAATATAGCGCCACCATGTCTGTTTAGGGGCTGCGGTAATACTAATAAGCGGTTTTTGAAAAATGTATTTCCCAATTCGAACGCTTGTGGCACGCTGAATCGATAGTGAGTGTGGTTCTGGCGTGGGGGCGTAAAGATGTTCGAGTTGGTTGAAAAGCGATCCGAATTCATCGGGACATACTATTGTGTTTATCTAGATGATTGGCTGGTGCTTCAGACCAAGAATGCCCGGGCTGCTGCGCTCTGCCAAAGAGGACGTGTTCGGTTTGGTCGGGACAGCTTTCAGGCTTTGAAGGATCAATCAGAAGCAAAGAGAGCAGAGGAAGCCAAAGCAGCGGCTTGATCCGCACTTGTATTGTTCAATAACATCGCCCCGACAGGTAGACCTATCGGGGCGTGACATTAGGCAGCAGTCTGTTGCTCGACGTTTCTAAAATACATACCGCATTGATGATTCAGTTCATTGTTAACACCGACAGAGCATCGCTGAGACATTTCCTCTTTCAAATGGTTTAAGATAGGATCTCCGTATCTGCCGATGAGTGCGCGGATACTGAGGTTGGATACCAAGCCACACTTCTCACAGCAGACGAGCAACCGTTCTCCGCCAATCTGTGAGAGTTTAAGACGATTGTGCATAGCCATCCCCAATACAGATGCAACTACTCTGCCCCTTCAGCGGGAGGCAGGATATATCACGTTTGCTAGATACGTGTTGTGTGACCTTTAGATCACCCCGATGACCACAAGTTATCATGAGACACAGACTGGCATACTCATTGCTTCTAAGGCGCTGGGATACCATTCCAATAGAAGGTCTGCCCGAACGAAAGGCTTTTCCTGAAGGGCTCAACTAAATGGATGATCAGCAGCAAACAAAGCGGGGTCCTTGCCGTGTCTGTGGTTACATCAATCAAAGCAGCGCTTCAGCGAGCGAGACACGCTGCACCTATTGTGCGATTCACATCGGGGTCGACGATCAATCCGCTGGATCCGTAAAAATTTGGAGAAACAAATGGCTCACCCTTGGCAGCGCTAAGCGTGTAAATCGCGACGATGATAAATAGCTGTAATTTTTCCTGCCGTTTTTGATCTGTTTCCGCTCTCCCGCGTAAACTCGATGAAACGTCCATTCCTCCCGCGGCGTTTCATAACCTGGCCCCGACGTTGAGTTACACTCGGTCGGGGCTTTTTTTTGTGTTTGATTGAATAATTTATTAAATTTTTCAGAGCTGAAACCGCCAACGCCCCCAAGCCACTGATTAGCTCTCTCAAATTCAGCAGATTTCTCGGTTAAGTTGCTACTAAGAAGAGCACAACGCTCAATTATTTGTCCGATCAGGGGCCCACTTTGACGATCAAAGGAATGCCTCACGCCCGCCAAATCCTTGATCAACCCCCCTGACAAGCACGGTGAAGGTTTGGATCGGCGGCGCATTTCTGTTGCTCTTCACGGCGCTCAATAAGGCGCGGACGGTGGAGGAGCCTGGGATGTCGTCAATCTGATGGGGAGCGACGGTGAAGGTAAGCGACTTCCATCGGCTCATTGTGCTATCTCCGATGGAAGCGACAGCCATTCCAGATTCATGACAGCTTATAGCGCTCATTATGCCAAAGGTGTTAGACATAAGCGATCGTAGTGGTGTTGAACGTGTTGACTTTGGTCGAGAGACATTCGGTCCTCAGAGGAAAGTATGTCCTCAATTATTTGGGCGTTTGGCGGGTTCTAAGACCAGAAGTTCAGCGGTCGTCAACGGCTGCGTCTTGGGGAGCCTCCCCATGATTGACGCGAAAAACTGCGACCCGCTGAAAAGATCGGAACCCGTCTAGCGGATTGATCTGCGCTTCGTAGCAGTGTGAGCCCGCTCGCTTCACCTGTTAACCCACACCTTTGAGCCTCAGCTCCGCCATCTCATTCTTAGCGAAATCACCGGCCTGGATGTCCGGCTCGTCTGACTTGACCGCCTCCATGATTGATCTGATCACGTCCGGTAGATGCTCATGCGTGTTCACAGAAATAGCCGTCATGCACGGCTTCAGCGCCAGCACCTAGCTGCCCTACAAGACCGAGAAGTAGTAGCCAGCTAACCCAAATAAATGATCCTGTCACCATTCCTGAAGGCACGAGATTTACCTCAATGGGCTTGATGGGAACGCCCATAGGCCATTTGTCCAGCAACGATACCTAATAGGAATTCTGCAATCATACATCTACTTGACGCAACTCAATACTGCTTTCTCCGGATTTTTTTCGAACTTTCAGACGGTAAAATTTATTTCAGAAATACAAACTAGCGGACAAAAAACATGAGCAACAATTCTTATATCAAGCCGTTTAACTTCAATCTTAATGACATCCAATTTTTGCAAGATCAAATCAACTTTCGTCCGCTCTTTTATATCAGTGCAAGTGGCCTTGCCCCCGTCATCAACTGGAATGGCGCCGGCGCAATTTATGATCAGTTCGGAAACTTGTTGTGGGATGGGACCACACAAATCGCGGGGATGACACATATCTCCGGAAGCACAACAATTGACCCGGCCTCGGCCATTGGAATCTTCGGCTCGTCCTATTCAAGTATGTTAGATATCGCGGGACTTCGCGAGGTCACCGGCAGGTTCAACAATCTTGTCCCTGGCCATGCCAACTGGGGCGCTATCGACCAGCCTTTCATGCGCCTCGCGAACTCTGACGCTTCGCATTATTCCTCCCTCGACATACTGGCGAACATCTCGGAGCCCGTTGCGACCGGGAACACGATTGAAGTTCAGACTTCACAATCCATTGTCAGCGATTTCCAGCACAACACCGCGATGGTTGATGTTGGAAACGGACGATCGCTTTCTGTTAGCTACGATACCTGGCTAAACACGACCACCCTGACGACAACATACAACACGGTGACAGACGGACATCATAAGTCGGTTACCTCCACTGCGATATCGACCACGACCGACGTCTCAACGCAATCATTCTACCAAGACACAACTGGCGTTCACGCCATCGGCGAACCATCGGTTCAAACGCAAACGTCGAGCAACACGAGCACTCTGCTTTCCGGTGGCGAACTCGATGCTGCATTCCATGCGCAATTGGGCGCCTATGATCCACGGAATCCCGGAGCTTATGTCAGTGGATTGGTTCGGGACGCAAACACCCACGCTGTCGATCTGACTGCGGCGAAAAACTTCGATTACACGGTCAGTTTC
>CANBVC010000017.1 GCA_947372795.1 Beijerinckiaceae bacterium | reverse complement strand
GCAAGGCTATTTCCCCAGCGGGCGACTTGCAAAATCATGGTGGCCTCCACGCAGAATATGTATCTACATAGTAGATACATTATCGCGCGTCAAGATCACTCAATCAACGGCCGCGCCCGCGCCTTAACGGAGGCCGGGAGCGCGATCAGCTCTTCGGCGATTTTCTGCATGCGAACACCGTCGACGGGATCGACTTCGAAATTGCCAGCTTCGGCTTCCTTCACGAAATCAGGGTCTTTCATCGTCGCAAGAAACGCGGCGCGCAGGGCGGCCATGCGATCCGCCGGCACGCCGGGAGGCGCGGTCAGGGGGCGGCCGAAGAGCGTGCCCGCCGTGATGAGGCGGATGGCGGCCTTGTCCTCATCGGTCTTGGCGAGATCCTGCACCGAGGGCACGTCGCCCATGTCGGCGGGCTTGGGGCCCTCATAGGCGAGAATCGTGATCTTCTTCTCGTCGAGCCATGGCTTCTTCGTGACCTTCCAGCTCGACCAGGTGTTGTTGCGCCCTGCCGCCTCGCCGCGCTCCATGGCGAGATTGACGTCGTTGCCGCCGGGATAGCCCACCACGATCTTGAATTTCGTGCCCGCGAATTCGTTGATCATGCGCGGGAATGTGTCGGTGATGCCGCCCTTGCCGACGGCGCCGATGACGACTTCCTTCTGGCGCGCCTCCTCGATGGTCTTCACGCCGCTTGTGTGCCAGACCGCCAGCGTCTCGACCGTGGGGGCGATGGAGCCGATCCACTGGAATTTGGCGGAATCGAATTGCGGGCCCGGCAGGCCGACCGCCTGCATCACGGGCAGCGCGTTCTGGATCATGCCGATGAAAGTGCCGTCCTTGGGGCCGACATTATAAAGCCAGTTGGCCTCGGTCAGGCCGCCGGCGCCGACCATATTCTGCGCGACCACAGTGGGATTGCCGGGAATGTGGCGGCCGATATAGCGGGAGATCAGCCGCGCCTGCAGATCGTATTCCCCGCCGGGGCTCACGCCAATGAGAACGGTGACGGTCTTGCCTTTGAAGAAGTCCGCGACCTGGTCGGCGGCGGCGGGGCTTATGCTGGCGGCGAGCGCGAGCGCCAGGAACGAGCGGCGTGCGAATGTCATGATTCTCTCCCTTACGCGCAGGCGCGATTTGTCGGCATTCTAGCCGCGAAGCGCTCATAAGGGAACGCTCCCGCCCCCGCAGCATTGCCTGAGATCACGGAGGCGACGATGGACGATAGAATCAGGCGTGTTCGCGCCAAGGCGAGGCATCTGTGGGAGGCCGCAGGCAAGCCCACCACGCGCAATGTCGAGGATTTTCTGGATGAGGCGGGGGAGCTCGTGGCCATCGAGGATAGCCAGCGCGACACGCTCAAGCCCAATCCGATGAAGGATCAGGAGGAGCGGCCCTTCGGCGAGCCGGTGGAATCGCCGCTGGTGGCGGAAAATCTGGGGGAATTTCCCGACCTCACCGATCAGGGCGAGAGCAAGCCCCATCCAGGCTTTGAAAATCTGGAGAATGGCGCGCGCAAGCGTTGAGCGACGGCTCTTGCCATTCGCCAAGCAAAAGCTAAACCTGCGCGAACCATTCAGGAGGAAGAAACATGCGCGCAGGTTGGTTCGAGAAGACGGGTCCGGCCGCTGAGGTCATCGCGGTCGGCGATATGGACAAGCCTGTGGCGGGCCCGGGCGAGGTTCTGATCCGCCTGCACGCCTCCGGCATCAACCCCTCCGACTACAAGCGCCGCGCCAATGCGAAGGTCGCCCCTGAATTTCCCCGCGTCGTGCCCCATTCTGATGGCGCTGGCGTGGTGGAGGCGCTGGGCGAAGGCGTCACCGGGCTTTCTGTGGGCGACCGGGTCTGGTGCTACAACGGCCAATGGGCGCGCCCCATGGGCACGGCGGCGGAATATATTTCGCTGGCCCAACGCTATGTGAAGCCCCTGCCCGCCAATACGAGCTTTGTCGAAGGCGCCTGTTTTGGCATCCCCTGCATGACGGCCTATCACGCGGTGCATCTGGCGGGCTCGCTCAAGGGCAAGACGGTCTATGTGCCCGGCGCGACCGGCCGCGTCGGCGCCTATGCCGTGCAATTCGCCAAATGGCGCGGCGCAAAAGTCATCGCCTCGACGGGAAGCGGCGCGGCCGCCGTCAAGGCCATCGAAGAGATGGGCGCTGACATCGTGCTCGACCGCAAGGCGGCGGATCTTGGCGCGCGTATTCTGGCGGAGACCGGCGGGCGCGGCGTCGATCATATCGTTGAGGTCGATTTGCCCGGCTCCATCGGCTTCAATGAAAGCATCATCGCCGAGCGCGGCTCCATGGTCTCCTTCGGCGCAGCCAGCGCGCCCACCATGCCCGTCACCCAGATCGGTCGGCGCGCCCGCAACATGAGCCTGCATTTCATCTTCGTTTACATGCTCGACGACGCCACTTTCGAGGCGACCTGCGCAGGCATCAACGAGGCCGCTGAGGCGGGCGCCCTCAAGCACCGCATCGGCGGAACCTTTCCGCTGGAGCGGATGGCCGATGCGCATCACATGGCCGAGATCACAAGCGGCACGGGGCATGTGGTTGTGACGATGTGAGGGGCATAAGCATTTGAATTGTTAAGCGGAACGCCTGCCGCTCCCCTCCCCCTTGTGGGGAGGGGTTCGGGGTGGGGGTCGTGAGGCCTTTGCTGGGGAGCGTTCTTTGCTACGGGCGCTCCCGATCAGCATTTGCAGACCCCCACCCCGTCCGCTGGCGCGGCCGACCCTCCCCACAGGGGGGAGGGTAATTTAGGCGAAGCGTCCGCCCATCACCTCTGGCAGCTCCCGCAGAAAAACGTCGACCGCCCCGATTGCACCACGCGCGCCACAAGGCCGGTGCAGCCGGGGCGGGAGCAGGCTTCGCCTTCGCGGTCAGAGACCCTGAAGGTGTGCTGGAAATAGCCGAGCGATCCATCGGCCTGTCGATGGTCGCGCAGGCTTGAGCCGCCTGCGGCCACCGCTTCCTGCAGCACCTCTCGGATGATCCCCGCGAGCAGGTTCGCCCGCTCGGTGGGCGCGCCGTCCTTGCGGGCGAGCGTGCCCGCAGCCCGGCGCGGGGAGAGCCCCGCCCGGTGCAGAGCCTCGCAGACGTAGATATTGCCAAGGCCCGCGATCAGCCTCTGGTCGAGCAGCGCGGCTTTCAGGGGCGCCGCCTTGCCCGCGAAGAGCCTCGCCAGCAGTGCGCCGTCGAGCTCATTACCCAGCGGCTCTATGCCGATGTCGCGGAAAAATTTGTGGGTGGCGAGCGCCGCGCGGGTCTCCAGCAGCATGAAGCCGAAGCGGCGCGGGTCGTTGTAGGTAATCTGCGCTCCATTGGAGAGCTTGAACATTACGTGGTCATGGGTCGGGTCTTTCGACCTGTCGTGGTGGAAGAGGCCGGGCATGTCGCCGCCGATGCGGAAAGACCCGCTCATGCCCAGATGCATGACGAGCACATCGGCGCCCTCAATGTCCACCATCAGATATTTCGCCCGCCGCCCCACGGCCTCCACGCGCCGCCCCGAGAGGCGGGTTGCGAAATTTTCGGGGAAGGGAAAGCGCAGGTCCGGGCGGCGTTGCTCAACCGCGACGATTCGCGCGCCCGTCATCACGGGTTCGAGGCCCCGGCGGACGGTCTCGACTTCCGGCAATTCAGGCATGCGACGCGATGCTCCTGCTAACCCTCGATCAAGGGGCTTCCTTAGCCTACATAGCCAGATGGACTGTCGCGCGCTATGGTCCCGCCGCTTTCGGAGTCCATCCATGTCCAGCCAGAGCCTGTCGCAACCACCTTCGCCCGATGAAACCCATTTCGGCTTCCGAAATGTGCCGCTGGGCGAGAAGCAGGATCTCGTGGATGACGTGTTCCTCAAGGTCGCTTCGCGCTACGACCTGATGAACGATCTCATGTCCGCCGGCCTGCACCGGGCCTGGAAGGATGTGCTCGTCGGCATGGTGCGCCCCTCCACCACGCGCCCCTTCCGCCATCTCGACGTCGCGGGCGGCACCGGCGATGTGGCGTTCCGCGTCATTGAGCAGGGCGGGCCGGAGACGGAGGTCACCGTGCTCGACATCAATCCGAACATGCTGGCGGTGGGCCGCGAGCGGGCCGAGGCGCGAAGCCTTGCGGGCCTCACTTTCGTCGAGGGCAATGCGGAGGAGCTCGCGTTGCCCGACAATACATTCGACGCCTATACGATCGCCTTTGGCATCCGCAATGTGCCGCGTATCGACAAGGCGCTGCGCGAGGCGCGCCGGGTGTTGAAGCGCGGCGGGCGCCTCCTGTGCCTTGAATTTTCGGCCGTGGACATTCCCATGCTCGACCGCTTCTACGAGGCCTATTCCTTCACCGCCATTCCCGCCATCGGCAAGGTGGTGACGGGCGATGGCGCGCCCTATCGCTATCTCGTGGAATCCATCCGTAAATTCCCTGATGCGCCGACCTTCCGCGACATGATCGAGGACGCTGGTTTCGCCCGTGCCTCCTTTACGCGGCTGACCGGCGGCGTCGTCGCCATCCATTCCGGCTGGAAGTTGTAAGGCCCCCCGTGATCGGTTCCCTCTTCCATATCCTGCGCCTTGCTCATGCTGGCTATGTGCTTGCGCGTGAAGGCGTTTTTTCGAACGTCGATCCTGCGCTTGCGCCCCCGCAGGCGCGCCCTGGCCTCGCTGTCGGAAGGCTCATCGCAAGACGCGACGTGAAGCCGGGGACCAGTCGCCTCGCTGTGGCCATCGCGCGGCTCGGGCCTTCCTATGTGAAGCTTGGCCAGTTCCTCGCCACGCGCCCCGATGTGGTGGGCCCCAATGTCGTGCGCGATCTTGAGTCCTTGCAGGATCGCATGGCGCCTTTCGGGCGCGCCATTGCGGTGAAGACCATCGAAGAGGCTTTCGGGCGCCCGCTCGACGAGGTTTTTGTGGAGTTCAGCGAGCCCGTTGCGGCCGCCTCCATCGCGCAGGTCCACAAGGCCCGTGTGCGTGATGAACATGGCGAGCATGACGTCGCTGTGAAGATTTTGCGCCCGGGCGTCGAGGGCCGTTTTACGCGCGATCTGTCGGATATGTTCTTCGCCGCGCGCTACGCGGAAGATCATTTCGCCGAGGCGCGGCGCCTGCGTCTCGTCGAGGTGGTGGAGACCCTCGCGCGCTCCGTGCGCATGGAGATGGATTTCCGGCTCGAGGCTTCGGCTGCTTCGGAATTCGCCGAGAACTCCGCTGATGATACGGATTTCCGCGTGCCCTCGGTCGATTGGGACCGCACGTCGAAAGACGTCTTCACCATGCAGTGGATGGAAGGGATTCCGCTCTCGGACCTCCCGGCGCTGGAACGGGCGGGGCATGATTTTCCGGCGCTTGGGCGCACGGTCATCCAGTCCTTTCTGCGCCATGCGGTGCGCGATGGTTTCTTCCACGCGGACATGCATCCGGGCAATCTCTTCGTCGATAACGCTGGGCGGCTTTGCGCGGTTGATTTTGGCATCATGGGGCGGCTTGGCCTCAAGGAACGGCGGTTCTTGGCCGAAATCCTATATGGCTTCATCACCCGCGATTATCGCCGCGTGGCGGAAGTGCATTTCGAGGCGGGCTATGTGCCCGAACAGCATTCGGTGGAGGATTTCGCGCAGGCCGTGCGCGCCATCGGCGAGCCGATCCATTCGCGTCGCGCCGACCAGATCTCCATGGCGAAACTGCTGACCCTGCTGTTCGAGATCACGGCCCTGTTCGACATGCGCACACGGCCCGAACTCGTCATGCTGCAAAAGACCATGGTTGTCGTGGAGGGCGTCGCGCGACGGCTTGATCCGCGCCTCAACCTCTGGTCCACCGCCGACCCGGTGGTGCGCGGCTGGATCGAGGAGAATCTTGGACCCATCGGCAAGCTGAGCGACGCCGGACGCTCGCTCTCGCAAATTGGCCGCGCCGCCATCGCGCTCCCAGAGATGCTCGATCGGGCCGAGCGGCTCACGACCAAACTCGAAGAGGCGACGAAGCAGGGCTTCGAGCTTTCCGCCGCCTCGGTCGAGGCCATCGGGCGAGCCGAGGGGCGTGGCAACCGGTCGAGCGCCATAGCCTTGTGGGCCATCGCGGGCTTGCTATTGTGGATCGCAGTGAAGCTGCTGGATTGACGGGATGGCCGCAAGATGAGCAAGCGCATCCTCCTGATCGTTGGCGGTGGCGTCGCCGCCTACAAGAGTCTCGACCTCGTGCGCCGGTTGCGCGAGCGGGGCATGAGCGTGCGCGCTGTGCTGACACATGCGGGCGCCCAATTCGTCACGCCCCTGTCGCTTGCGAGCCTGACGGGGCAGGAGGTTCATCAGGAGCTTTTCTCGCTCACCGCCGAGGCCCGCATGGGCCATATCGAATTATCGCGTGACGCAGACCTGATCGTGATCGCGCCCGCCACCGCCGATCTCCTCGCCAAGGCCGCCCATGGTCTGGCCGATGATTTGGCCTCGACCCTTCTGCTCGCCACCGACAAGCGCATTCTGGCCGCGCCCTCCATGAACCTGCGCATGTGGCTGCATCCGGCGACACAGCGCAATGTTGAGACTCTGCGCGGAGATGGGATGCTTTTCGTGGGGCCGGGCGATGGCGCCATGGCATGCGGCGAATTCGGCCCCGGGCGCCTCAGCGAGCTGCTGGAAATCGTCGCCGCTATCGAGTCGGCCCTTGCTCGCGATACGAGGATTCCTCTGCCCGGCGCGCAGGCTCGTCCGCTCGCGGGACGGCGCGTGATCGTGACGTCCGGCCCGACCCACGAGCCCATCGATCCCGTCCGCTACATCGCCAATCGTTCCTCGGGCAAACAGGGCCACGCCATTGCACAGGCGGCGGCTGAGGCGGGGGCTGAGGTGGTGCTCGTCAGCGGCCCCGTGACTGTGCCCGATCCGGCTGGCGTCAGGACAGTGCATGTCGAGACCGCCCGGCAGATGCTTGAGGCGGTCGAGGCTGCTCTGCCAGCCGATATCTATGTCGGCGCCGCCGCCGTGGCTGATTGGCGCGTGGGCGCGGCTGTCGTCGAAAAGCTGAAGAAGGGCCCCTCCGGCCCACCGACGCTCGGCCTCGTCGAGAACCCCGATATTCTGGCGACCGTCGCCAGCCACTTGAAGCGCCCGCGTCTCGTGATCGGCTTTGCGGCGGAGACCGAAAAGGTGCTCGACCATGCGCAGGCCAAGCTCGCGCGAAAGAAATGCGACCTCATCGTCGCCAATGATGTGAGCCCCGCCACAGGCGTCATGGGCGGCGACGCCAATACGGTGCATCTTGTCAGGGAAGGCGGGATCGAAACCTGGCCCACCCTGTCGAAGCAGGATGTGGCGAAGCGGCTTGTCGCGCGTCTGGCGGCGCTGGTCGATGCGAAGGAGGGCGGCGCGTGAATCCCGTAAAGGTTACGCTGGCGCGCCTGCCACACGGGGAAGGCTTGCCGCTTCCCGCCTATCAGACCCCCGGCTCCGCCGGTCTCGACCTCATGGCCGCCATTGCGCCCGGCGCGAAGCTCGTGATCGAGCCCGGCGCGCGCGATCTCGTGCCGACGGGCCTGCGGCTGGAGTTGCCGCCGGGTTTCGAGGGTCAGGTGCGGCCGCGCTCGGGCCTCGCCCTGAAATCTGGCGTGACGGTGCTGAATTCGCCGGGCACGATCGACAGCGATTATCGCGGGGAAGTTTCGGTGATCCTCATCAATCTGGGAAGCGAGCCTTTCGAGATCACGCGCGGCGCGCGGATCGCGCAGCTTGTCGTTGCGCCGGTCATCCAGGCGGTCCTCGTCGAGGCTGATGATCTCGGCGCCTCGACGCGCGGCGCTGGCGGTTTCGGCTCCACGGGCCTCGACGGAGCTGGCGCATGATCCTTCTTTCTCGTCGCTGCATGCTGGCCGTCGCCGCCGTGGTGGATATCGCGCTTCACGCGCGCCCCGCTCCGGTCGCCGCCAAGGCTCTGGCGGCGCGGCATAATTTGCCGCCGCGCCATCTTGAGACCCTGCTGCAGGCTTTGGTGCGCGCCAATATCCTCAAGGGCGTGCGCGGACCTCGCGGCGGCTATGAGCTGGCTAGGGAGCGCCGCCGCATCAGCATGGGCGAAATCGTCCGCGCGACCCTTAACGATGTGGACGGAAACGAACTCGGTCCAGAGTCCCGTCTCATGCTTGAGGTGATCGAGCCGCTGGCCTCGCAGGCCAGCGCCCAGTTCCTCGTGGCGCTGGAGGCGGTGAGCGTGGACGAGCTTTGCAAAAATGCGGAATCGGGGGCAGTTTTTGGGGTGAAAGAGGTACATTCCGATTTCACCATTTAGTGAATGTTATTTGCTTCAATTACCCGATTGAAATTGGTAAACTCCGAACGGACCTGAAAAGGAGAGCGCGATGAGTTTTGCAGACAAGAAGCCCGGCCGTGGCCGAATCTATGGCTCCATCACCGAGACGATTGGCGATACGCCGCTGGTGCGTCTGGATCGTTTGGCCAAGGAAAAGGGCGTCAAGGCCAACCTTCTGGCGAAACTTGAGTTTTTCAATCCCATCTCGAGCGTCAAGGACCGTATCGGCGTCGCCATGGTCGACGCGCTTGAGGCGGCTGGCAAGATCACGCCCGGCAAGACCCATCTGGTCGAGCCGACCTCCGGCAACACCGGCATCGCACTCGCTTTCGTCGCTGCGGCGCGCGGCTACAAGCTCAGCCTCGTCATGCCCGAGTCCATGTCGATTGAGCGGCGCAAGATGCTGGCGCTGCTTGGCGCAGAGCTGATTTTGACTCCCGCCGCGCAGGGCATGAAGGGCGCCATCGCCAAGGCCCAGGAAGTCGTCGCCTCGGACCCTGACGCGATCATTCCCCAGCAGTTCGAAAATCCCGCCAACCCCGATATCCATCGCCGCACAACGGCCGAGGAAATCTGGAACGACACCGACGGCGGCGTCGATTTCGTGATATCGGGCGTCGGCACGGGCGGCACGATCACCGGCATCGGTCAGGTGCTGAAGGCGCGCAAGCCCAGCTTGAAGATGGTGGCGGTGGAGCCTGAAGATTCTCCGGTCCTGTCGGGCGGCCAGCCCGGCCCGCACAAGATCCAGGGCATTGGCGCAGGCTTCGTGCCCGGCGTGCTCGATCGCGGCGTGATCGACGAGGTCGTTACGGTCGGGAACCAGACCGCCTTTGAGACCTCGCGTCATCTGGCGCGGGTCGAGGGCATCCCCGTCGGCATTTCCTCGGGCGCCTCGGTTGCGGCCGCGCTGGAGATCGGCGCCCGCCCGGGAATGGAGGGCAAGAACATCGTGATCATCATCCCCTCCTTCGCCGAACGTTACCTCTCTACGGCGCTGTTCGAAGGTCTGTAAGCGCAGGCCCAGCCCTTAGACACATGTGCTAGCAGGCCCCGGTTCGCCGGGGCCTTTTCATTTGAGGCGGGCTCCGCTACCCCTTGGCCGGTGATGCGGAGGCTGTCCCATGAATACGATCATCGTCGAACGCCATGACAAGGTCTGCCTCGTGCGCCTCAACCGTCCGCAGGCGCTCAATGCGCTCAATGCGGAACTGATCGATGAGCTCAATGTCGCGCTCGACGCCTATGAGGCGGATCCAGAGCTTGGTTGTCTCGTCCTCACTGGGTCCGAGAAAGCTTTCGCTGCAGGCGCCGACGTCAAGGAGATGCAGTCCAAGAGCTATATGGACGCCTATCTCGACGACTTCATTTCGAAGTGGGAGCGCATCACGCGCACCCGCAAGCCGGTGATCGCGGCGGTGGCGGGCTTCGCGCTTGGCGGGGGATGCGAACTCGCCATGATGTGCGACTTCATCCTCGCCGCCGACAACGCCAAATTTGGCCAGCCTGAGATCCGCATCGGCGCTATTCCGGGCGCGGGCGGTAGTCAGCGCCTGACCCGTTTCGTGGGCAAGTCCAAGGCCATGGAGCTTTGCCTCACCGGCCGCATGATGGATGCGGCGGAAGCCGAGCGCTGCGGCCTCGTCTCGCGTGTTCTGCCTCTCGCGGATCTCGTGTCCGAGGCGATGAAGACCGCCGCCACCATCGCAGGATTCTCAATGCCCTCGGTGATGATGGCCAAGGAGGCCGTGAACCGCGCCTATGAGACCACATTGGCTGAAGGCGTGCGTTTCGAGCGGCGGCTCTTTCAGTCCATCTTCGCCACGCAGGATCAGAAAGAGGGCATGGCCGCTTTCATTGAGAAGCGCAGCCCCAATTTCACGAATCGTTGAGGTTACCAATGACTGCCCCCCTGCGCGGTGTCATCGCCGCCGTCGCGACGCCCATCAGCGTTGATCACAAGCCCGATACGGCGCGCTTTTTAAAGCTCGCTCAGCATCTTCTCGACCATGGCTGCGATGCGCTGAATGTGCTAGGCACCACCGGCGAGGCGACCTCATTCGCGCTGGGCGATCGCCTTGCGCTGATGAGCGCTGCGGCTGGCGCGCTCGATCGCTCGCGCATGATGGTGGGCACGGGCGCTGCGGCTCTTGGCGACGCCATCGCCCTCACGCGTCATGCCGGGGAACTCGGCTTTGCGGGCGCCCTCGTGCTTCCGCCCTTCTATTACAAAGGGGTGAGCGAAGACGGCGTCTTCGATTATGTCGCGGCCATCGTTGCGGCGACGGCGGCGGACCCTGCGCCGATCTATCTCTATCATTACCCCGCGCTTTCTGGCGTGCCCTATACGCCCGAGCTCGTGGGCCGTTTGATCGAGGCCTTTCCCAAGCGCATCGTTGGCTTGAAGGACTCTTCTGGCGATCTGGCTTACGAGCGCCTGCTCGCCGAGCGCCACAAGAGCTTCTCGGTCTTCCCCGCCAACGAGGCGACTCTGCTTGAAGGACGCACGGGGATCTTCGCGGGCTGCATTTCGGCCACCTGCAATCTCAATGCTGATCTCTGCTCCAAGGCCTGGCGTGACGGCGATGCTACGGCGCTGTCAACGGCTGTCGCCATCCGCAAGCTTTTCGATGGAAAGCCGCTGGTGGCGGGCGTGAAGGCGGGGCTCGCTCATCTCCATGGCGATCCTGCGCTGGCCCGTCCCATGCCGCCGCTGACCGCCTGGGCGCAGGCTGAAGCCGCTGATTTGGCCATCCGCCTTGATGAAGCGCGCAATTGAATCGTTTTGCGCGATAGAATCTGGCGAATGCGCCCTTCGTGGCGTTGACGACCTGACCCCATCGCGGCTATAAGCCAGCCACTCGCCGTGGCCCTCCGGGTCCGGCACGACTTTTTTGCGGCTGGCCCTCGGGCGGCCAGCTCTACCGAGGAAATCATGGCTAACACAGCTTCAGCCAAAAAGGCCGTCCGCAAGATCGAGCGCCGCACCGCGGTGAACCGTTCGCGCCGTTCGCAGATGCGCACCTATGTCCGCAAGGTTGAAGAGGCGCTGGCTTCCGGCGACGCTTCGGCCGCTCAGGCCGCCCTGCACGAGGCTGAGCCTTTGGTCATGCGCGCCTCGCAGAAGGGCATCATTCACAAGAACACTGCTTCTCGCAAAATCTCGCGCCTTACGGTGCGCGTGAAGGCACTCGCGAAGTGATCTTTCTTTCCATGTGACGCAGGTGCACATGGATAAGTTTCAAGGCCCGGCGCTCTCAGCGCCGGGCCTTTTTCATTGGTCTGGAGCGCCACAAAAATGTAACGCGCAACCCCGAAATGAGGATGAAAAAAAGATTCCAACCATTTCCGTGTGGGCATAAATTAGTCAATTATTTCATAGATTTAATGGCAAAGGCGGAATCTTCCGGGGGCTAGGGCCGCTTGACTCTCCCCCCGGCGCCTCCGGACCATGGAAACCGCTTCCGGAATGATTGCGGAAGCTGCGCTGTTCGTGCCAACCAAAGTGAATTGAATCAGGCGGTTGTGAGCGTCAATCCCTAAAAAAGGCAATTTTTGACCACATTCCCAAGGGTCAGATTAAGCACCCGGGAACATGACGGTTGCGTGTCGGTCCGAGTGTGCTACTCGTTAACCACGGTCGCGATGGACGAAAGTTCTGCCGATCCTGACGAAAAACGCTTTAACATGCGTGTTTCTTGGGATTGGTGATTATTTTCGAACGTAACGTCTAAGTTTTCAGGCTTTGAGAATTGCCGGAAACTTCGTGTTTGCTTCCGAGGGCGCCTTCAGTGGCGAGTCCGAATTGTTGTAATTTAGTGTCTTTGCAGATTAACTCTGCAAATGGGGGATCTATGCTTTACGTCGACATCACCTTCGACTTGAGAGATTTCCTGACGGGTTTCCGTGTTTGCGCCCCCAGCTTGTTTTGCGTTTGCCCTGCTCGCAACGCGTGGTCCTGACCCCGCGCGTGTGAATTCGGGCGAATTTGTGCGTTCGCCATAATCGTCTTTTCGAAATACCCCCACTTTCTTTTAAAAGAAGCCTCCCGACATGATGAACTCTCGCGCGTCAGCGCCGCGTCTAGAAGCTGCGCAGACAAAGACAGATAGCGACGGCGTCCATGCCGAAGCCTGGAAGCGGACCTGCCGCCGCCTGCGCGCCGAGCTTGGTGAAGACGTTTTCACCTCGTGGTTCGGGCGGCTTGAGCTCGACGCCGTCCGCGATGGCATTGCGCTTCTGTCGGTTCCTACCCGCTTCCTCAAGAGCTGGATCCAGTCTCACTATACGGACAAGATTCTGGTCACCCTGACGGCTGAAGCCCCTTCGATCACCGCCATCCTTGTGGATGTGCGGACTTCGGCGCGTTCCGCCATTGCGCGGGGCCTCTCGCCGGAGGGCCGTCCCATCCAGCCTGCGGGCGTCATTGGGGGCTCGTCGTCCGGATTTCAGACCGAGCGTCCTGCGCTGAGTTTCGAAGAGGCGCCGCGCGCGCCCGACGCCCAGCGTTCCTTGCGCGCCCAGCCTGTCTCGGATGCGGATGGGCTGGCGAGTTCGCCTCTCGACCGCCGTATGACGTTCTCGACGTTTCTGGTCGGTAAATCGAACCAGCTCGCCCATGCAGCCGCCCAGCGCATAGCCTCGGCGGCGCCCGGCGAGGCTCCGATCTATAATCCGCTCTATATCCATTCCGCTGTGGGCCTTGGAAAGACCCATCTTCTGCAGGCGATCGGCCACACAGCGTCCGAGAGCGGAAAGCGCGTCATTTATCTGACCGCCGAAAAGTTCATGTATCGCTTTGTCTGCGCCCTGAAGGCCCAGACGGCCATCGCCTTCAAGGAAAAGCTGCGCGGCATCGACGTGCTGGTCATCGATGACGTTCAGTTCCTTCAGGGCAAGTCGATCCAGCAGGAGTTCTGCCACACGCTGAACGCCCTCATTGAGGCCGGCCGACAGATCATTGTGGCCGCCGATCGGCCGCCGTCTGAGCTGGAAAGCCTTGAGGAGCGTGTGCGCTCGCGTCTTGCTGGCGGGCTTTGCGTGGAGATGGGCTCGCTTGACGAGCAGTTGCGGCTCAAGATTTTGGAGATGCGCATCGCCGCCGCCAAGGTTTCGCAGCCGGGCTTTGACGTGCCTGCTCCCGTCGCCGCCTATGTGGCCCGCGCCATCGAGACCAATGGCCGCGACCTTGACGGAGCCGTGAGCCGTCTGCTCGCTCGCGTCACCCTCACCGGCGCCGCCCTGACCGTCGAGATGGCGGAAGACGCGATCCGGGACCTCGTGCGCACGCGTGAACCCAAGCGCGTGAAGATCGAGGATATCCAGAAGCTGGTGGCTACCCACTATAATGTCAGCCGCGCGGATATCCTTTCCTCGCGCCGCACCGCTACCGTTGTGCGCCCGCGTCAGATCGCGATGTATCTGTCCAAGGTGCTTACCCTGCGCTCCCTCCCGGAGATAGGCCGTCGCTTTGGCGGGCGCGACCATACGACCGTGCTGCATGCCGTACGGAAAATCGAGGGGCTGGCGGGCCAGGATGGCTCGCTCTCCGAGGAGATCGAACTGCTGAAGCGGATGCTGGTGGAATAGTCCAGCACGCCCTGTGAAGGCTTGCGTAAAAACCCGCCTCCGATAGGGGCGGGTTTTTCGTTGCGATTAACGGCAGCATTCACGCTTGAAATTAGTAACGCGCGTTATTATAAGCTGCCTGAAGGTAGCATCATGCCCCAATCCCTCGACGACGATCTTCTCTTTCTCCTTTATGACGTGGCGCGGCTCATGCGCGTGCGCGCGGACCAGCACGCCCGCGGCATGGGCATGACGCGAGCCCAGTGGGTCGTTCTTGTCTGGCTGGAACGCAAGCCCGGCATCACCCAAAACGAGCTCGCCTCGCTTGTCGAGGTTGAGCCGATCACCATCGCCCGGCTGGTTGACCGACTGGAGGCCCGTGGTGTCGTCGAGCGGCGACATGATCCCAAAGACCGTCGCATGCGCAGGCTCCATCTAACGCCAGCCGCTGCGCCCTTGCTGGAGGTGGTGCATGCCTACAGGCGCGACTCCAATGACGTGCTGACGGAAGGTGTCGCCCCGGAAGACCTCCAGCGAATCCGCGCGGGTCTTGCGACCATGAAGTCCAATCTTCTCGACGAAAAGCGCGATAGCGCGGAAGCAGTTTGACCATGACCGAAAAAGAAGTCCGCAGCCGCTTGCGCGGCCTTCTGATGCTCGGCGGCATAGCCATCGTCATCGTGACAGGCGGCGCCTTCTGGCTGCATGGCGGACGCTGGGTCTCCACTGACAACGCCTATGTGCGGGCGCGCAAACTGATGGTGACCACCGATGTCTCTGGCATCGTCGCGTCAGTCGAGGTGCGCGAAGGCGCGCGGGTCAAAGCGGGCGAGGTCCTGTTCCGCCTCGATCCCAAGCAATTTGAAAACGCCTTGCGAGGCGCGCAGGCGAATCTGGAGCAGACCCGCATCACACTGCAGGCCACCCAGCAGGACTATGGCCGCCTGCAAAGCGAGATCGCCGCGCAATCCGCGCAGGTGGATCTTGCGAAGGCCAATTTCGAACGCGCGGCCGCTCTCGCCCTCACCAATGCTGGTACACGCACATCCTACGATCAGGCGCATTTTGGACTTGAGGCCGCGCAGCAACAGCTCGAGGCTTTGCGCCGTCAGGCTCGGGCGGCCCTGATCCGCCTTGGCGGCGATGTGGGTGCGCCGGTCGAAAAGCATCCGCAATATCTCGCGGGAGAAGCGCAGGTTGATGAAGCGCAGCGGCAGCTCGAACACGCGACGGTGCGGGCGCCCTTCGCCGGCATCGTGACAGCCGTTGAATCGCTGCAGCCGGGCACGTTCCTGGTCTCGCAGACGGCTGCTCTGACGAATACCGGCGCTGTTGGCCTCGTGGCGACGCAGGACCTTTGGGTCGACGCCAATATGAAGGAGACGGATCTCACCTTCGCGAGATCCGGCAATCCAGTCGATCTGACCATCGACGCCTATCCAGGTCATGTCTGGCATGGGCGTGTCGCTTCCATCGCGCCAGCGAGCGGTGCTGAATTTTCGATCCTTCCGGCTCAGAACGCCAGCGGCAACTGGGTGAAAGTGGTGCAACGCGTGCCGGTGCGAATCGCCCTGGACGCGCAGGATGGAGCGCCCGCCCTGCGTGCTGGAATGAGCGCTGTGGTCGATATCGACACAGGACATAAGCGCGCTCTCTCGGAGCTGTGGAGCGCAGCTGCGCTCCCGGCGTCAGGCGGAATCGATGTCAGCAGCAACGCCCAGCATTGAGGCGCGCGCCTTTCCCGAACACCGGGGCGTGATCACGGTCTGCGCAATGGTCGCGACCCTCATGCAGGCGCTCGACTCGACGATCGCCAATGTCGCGCTGCCCTATATGCAGGGCTCATTGCTGACCACCTCTGATCAGATCACATGGGTGCTGACGTCCTATATCGTCGCCGCCGCCATCATGACCTCGCCGGTTGGCTGGCTTGCAATGCGTTTCGGCCGCAAGAATTTCTTCGTCGCCTGTCTCGCCGGTTTTACGCTCGCCTCCATGCTCTGCGGCGTGGCGCAGTCTCTGACGCAAATGGTGGCGTTCCGCCTGCTGCAAGGCGTTTTTGGCGCTGCTCTTGTACCGCTTTCGCAAGCGACCATCCTTGATCTTTATCCCGCTGAACAGCGTGGTTCGGCCATGGCCTTGTGGGGCATGGGCGTGATGGTCGGACCGATTCTTGGCCCGACGCTCGGCGGCTATCTCACCGACGTCTATGATTGGCGCTGGGTGTTTTTCATCAACCTGCCTTTCGGCGCCCTTGCGATCGCAGGGCTCTGGTTCTTTCTCAAGGACGAGAAGCGTGAGAGCGTCTACGGCTTCGACTGGACAGGTTTTCTTGTTCTCTCGCTCGGCATCGGCGCCTTGCAGATGATGCTTGATCGCGGCGGTGAACTCGACTGGTTCGCCTCGGGCGAGATCTGGATTGAACTGGTTCTGGCCTTGCTCGGCATCTATCTGTTCGTGGTGCATGTGCTGCTGGCGGAGCGCCCCTTCATCTCGGCAAAAATTTTTGCGGATGTGAACTTTCTCTCGGGCTTCGTCATGATGTTCGCTGTGGGCATCGTGTTGCTTGCGAGCTCAGCCTTGCTTGCGCCCTATCTCCAGACGCTCGGCGGGTATCCCGTGCGCGAGGCAGGATTGTTGATGGCGCCGCGGGGGCTTGGCACCATGCTCGCCATGATGATGGCGGGTCGGCTCGCCAGCCGCGTTGATCCGCGCCTGCTAATGGTCATTGGGATCGCCGCGCTTGCTTATTCTTTCTGGGAGATGACGAACTGGACGCCCGCCGTGCAGCCTTTCACCCTGTCCTGGGTCACGGCCATTCAGGGCTTTGGGCTTGGCTTCGTTTTCATTCCTTTGCAGGTCGTGGCTTTCGCCACCCTGCCGCCGCATTTCCGCACCGATGGGGCTGCGCTTTTTAGTCTTGTGCGTAATGTCGGCTCGGCCATCGGGGTCTCCGTCGCCTCTTTCATGCTCGTGCAGAACACACAGATCATGCACGCCCAGATCGCCGAGGGCCTGACCGGGTTCAACCGCATGCTGCAGAATGGCGGCGCTTATTTCTTCTGGAACACCGCCACCAACGCCGGACGCATGGCCCTCAACGGCGAAGTGTCGCGGCAGGCCCTCGCAATCGCCTATACGGATGATTTCAAGCTGATGTTTTGGGTCAGTCTGCCCACGGCGCTGCTTGTGCTGTTCATGCGTAGGCCGAGACGGGTTGAGAAAGCTGCGGCTGTCCATCCCGTTGATTGACAATCCCTCTGGTCACGCGCTCAAAGATGCTCTTTATTGCCGGTCCGGGCATCGCGCCCTTGACCTATAAAGAACAGAGGACCTCCATGGGAGAGAACATCACCCTGACGGCTGAAGACGGCGTCAAGATCGGCGCCTATGTGGCCAAGCCCGCTGGCGCTCCGCGCGGCGGCGTTGTCGTCATTCAGGAAATTTTCGGCGTCAACCATCATATCCGCGCAGTCGCTGATCGTTATGCGGCGGAAGGCTATCTCGCTGTCGCCCCTGCGCTCTATGATCGTGTGCAGGCTGGATATGAGTCTGGCTATGATCAGCCAGACATGCAGGCGGGCATCGCCACGCGCGCCAAGACCGACCATGCGAAGGTCATGCTTGATGTGAAGGCCGCCGTTGCTGAAGCAGCCAAGGCCGGCAAGGTCGGCGTCGTCGGCTATTGCTGGGGCGGCACGCTCGCCTTCGCCGCTGCCGTGCATATTCCCGGCGTAGCGGCCGCCTCCGGCTATTATGGCGCTGGCGTCGCCGCCATGTGCGACCACGCGCCCGTCGCGCCCACCATTCTGCATTTCGGCGAGACGGATCATTCGATCCCCATGGCCGATGTGGATAAGGTAAAGGCCGCGCGTCCCGAGACCCCGGTTTATGTCTATGCGGCGGGCCACGGCTTCAACTGCGATGAGCGCGGCGCCTATGACAAGGCGGCGGCCGACCTCGCCCGTCAGCGCACCTATGACTTCTTCGCCCAACACGTCGGCTGATCGCCACATTTAAAACAAAGCGTCGGCCCACGAGGCCGACGCGACCATTCGCCGGAGGCAACATGATCGTCGAGAACCAGAAGCAGCTCACTGAATTTGCGTTGGACGTGATGAAGCGTACGCCCGATCCGCGCCTGCGCGACATCATGACGTCGCTCATCAGCCATCTGCATGGCTTCATTCGCGACGTGCGCCTGACCGAGCGTGAATTTCAGGACGCCTGCGCCATTATCGCAGAGATGGGCCAGCTGACCAACGACACCCATAACGAAGTCGTGCTGATGGCGGGTTCGCTCGGCGTGTCCTCCCTAGTTTGCCTGCTCAACAATGGCGACAAGGGCAATACCGAAACCAATCAGAATTTGCTCGGCCCCTTCTGGCGGCTGCATCATCCCCACACGCCCAACGGCGCCTCCATCATGCGCTCGACGACCGTGGGTGAGCCGCTCTTCGTGCGCGCGCGTTTCATGGATGTGATGGGCGCTCCCGTTGTCGGCGTCGAGGTCGATGCGTGGCAGTCGAACGCCGATGGTCTCTATGAGAATCAGGACGAGACGCAGGTCGACATGAACCTGCGCGGCAAGTTCACCACCGATGAGAAGGGCGAAGTCTGGTTCCGCAGCGTCAAGCCGTCTGGCTATCCGATCCCCACCGGCGGGCCTGTCGGGCGTCTGCTGATCGCGCAGGAGCGTCATCCCTTCCGTCCCGCGCATCTGCACTTCCTTGCTTACAAGGAAGGCTTCAAGACGCTTATCTCGCAGGTATATTTTGATGATGATCCACGCATTGAGACCGACGCGCAGTTTGGCGTGACCAAGGCGCTGCTCGGCCATTCGGATCGACATGAGGGAGGCGCGCCGGACGCTGACATCACCGGCGTTTGGCACTCCATGTATTACGAATTCCGCATGGAGGCGGGCGAGGCGCGTTTGCCGCGTCCGCCGATCAAATAGTGGCCGACCTTCGCCTCTCGGTTCTCGACCAGTCGCCCTCTGTCGCAGGCGCGCCGCAAGACCGCGCCATTCGCGATACGATCGAAATGGCCCAGCATTGCGAAGCGCTGGGCTATGAACGCTTCTGGGTCAGCGAACATCATGGTTCGCAGAGCATCGTCGGCTCTGCGCCGGAGATTCTCGTCGCCGCGATCGCCGCGCGCACCACGCGCATAAGGGTTGGAACCGCCGGGGTCATGCTGCCCCATTACGCGCCATTGAAAGTGGCGGAGCAGTTCCGCGTTCTCGAAGCCATAGCGCCGGGCCGCATTGATCTTGGCCTCGGTCGCGCACCGGGCGGAGATGGGCGCGTGTCCTGGGCGCTCAACCCGATGGGCGACGATGCGGTGCAGCGCTTTCCCGCCAATGTGCGCGACATCATCGCATGGACCTCGGGCAAGCCGCTTACGGAGGGGCATGCTTTAGCGAGCCTGCGCGTGACGCCTGAGACCCCGGGCGCGCCCGAGGTCTTCGTGCTCGGGAGTTCCGACTATGGCGCGCAGGTCGCGGCCTATCTCGGGATTCCCTATTGCTTCGCCGCCTTTATCAGCGAGCGCGGCGCCGAACAGGCGTTCGAAATCTATCGGCGTTATTATCAACCAAGCGAACGTCATCCCAAGCCGCAGCCTTCCGTCTGCGCCTTCGCCTTGGCGGCGGAGAGCGAGGCGCAGGCGCGCCATATCTTCGCCACTCGCGCGCTCTCGCGCATCAATCGCGACCGCGGCGTGCGCAAGTCGTTGCTGCCTGCGCAAGAGGCGTTAGATGAATTGCGCGCGCGCGGCGATGAAGCGCGCGCCGAACAGTTAGCGGATGAGGCCATGATCGGCGATGGCGCGCAGGTCGCGCAAAAGCTGCGGGACTATGCAAGCAAGCTTGGCGTCGAAGATATCGCTATCCTCACGCAGGCCCATGATATGTGCGATCGCAAGGCGTCATACACATCCATAGCCGAGGCCTTCGCGACGGTCCCCCTCAACGCGGCTTGAAGATCTCGTCGAAGAGTTTCTGCGAGACCTTCGACTGTTCGGCTGAATGCTGCTCGAAGATGATCTTCTTCTCGCTCATGCGCTGACGCAGGTCCTTGGGGTTCGATTCCACATCAAGCCGCGTCGGCACGCGGCCGCCCGTCTTCGCTGCAAATTCCTGCGCCTCGCGGCTCAGAAGAAAATTCGCCGCAAGCATCGCCGCCTTGGGATGCGGCGCGTTTTTATTCACGCCCACCATGCCGAACCACAAATGCACAGGATCGAGCACGACATAATCGGTCGGCGCGCCCTGCTGCTTTAAATTCGTGGTCAGCATGGAATAGTTCATCAGGGCGATGGGATATTCGCCCGCTGCAATCTGGCGCGCCATGGCGAAATGACCGTCGAGCACCACCGGCTTCAAGGTGGCCTGAATGTCGCGCAGCAGCTTCAGTCCCTTGTCGCGGCCATAGTGTTTCAAGAGCGCGTCCATCCACTCGCGGTCCGTGCCTTCGATGGCGATCTTGCCGACCCATTCCTTGTGGGTGAGAAAGTCCTCGAATGTCTTGGGCAGCTCATCGGGCTTCACAAGATTGGTGTTGTACTGCGGCACGCTGTAACCCGCATAAACGCCATACCATCGCTTATTGGGATCGCGCGCCTCGGGCATGATGTCCTTTGCGTTCGGCGGCTCGAATTGCAGCGCGAGGTTTTCGGGAATCATGTTCACCGTGCCTGCATTATGCACATCCCATGAGTGCTGGCCGGTGCGCGCCTCAATGGCGATCTTGGAGTGCAGGGGCGATTCCGCGCCGCGCACATAATTGACCTTGATGCCGGTGGCGTCCTCATAAAGCTTCCAGAGCGGCAGGGCCTCTTGCTCGTTCGTGGAGGAATAGATGGTGACCTGGCCCTCGGCTTTGGCGCCCGCCAGAAGCTCGGGCATTATCCATGAGGCCTGCGGCGATTGGGCGTGAGCGGCGCCGCTCGCAAGGGCCGCGACAGTAAACAGGATAAAGCGCTTCATGGGTCCTCCCGGACAGGCTCCAGCTTGTCGCCGGATTTTCATTAACGCTATCTTGCCAGCAGCTTCGCTGATGTCAAACGTTTGAAGCGCTTTGCGCCTTTAGCTGTTCAATAAAATAAAAGCTAAATCTAGACGTTGTCTCCGGCGAAGTTTCGCCTTTTTATAAAGTAAAAAATCACCTACTTCGCTCAAGCTTGAAATATATATCGGTATGTTTATTTTGATTCGTAGAAATTATTTCAGGGTTTTGAGGTTTGGAAATGGCTGAGTTTACGCTTTTGCGCGATCGTATGGTGACGGAGCAGCTCGAGCCGCGTGGCGTTACTGATCCGCGCGTGTTGCAGGCCATGCGGCAGGTTCCGCGCGAGCGGTTCGTTGATCCAGATTACGCCGGTTACGCTTACGAGGATCGCCCCCTTCCTGTGCTCGAAGGGCGAACCATCTCCCAGGCCTTTGTCGTCGCGCTCATGGCGCAAGCGGCAAAAATCGGCCCATCGGACCGCGTTCTCGAAATAGGGGCGGCGTCAGGCTATGGCGCTGCGGTTTTCAGTCAGTTGGCGGCGCGCGTGTGGAGCATTGAGTCCCACCCCAAGCTCGCGCGGATCGCAGGCTCGCGCATCGCCGAACTCGGGCGGGCCAATGTGACGGTGCTGCGCTCGGATGGCCTCAACGGTTGGCCGCCAGCAGCTCCTTTTGACGTCATTATTATTACGGGCGTGGCCGCGTCGGTTCCCCAGCCGCTCAAGGAGCAGCTCAGCGTCGGCGGGCGACTTGTCACGCTCACCGGCGTTCAAGGCGGGCTGCAAAAATTGATCAAGGTGGTCCGCACCGGTGCAGCGGACTGGGTTGAGGAGGATCTGGGCGAAGTGCTTCTGGCGCCTGCCGCGCACGAAGATTGCTGAGCGCTTGCTCCCTGTCGGCGAATGGTCCTAGAAACCATCGCAAAGGGGGAAACCACTATGAAGCTCAATCTCAGCATCGCTTTCGCCGCCAATCCGCGCACCTGGCCTGTTCTTGACGGACGGGTGAAAGCTGAGGGCGTGGAGTTGACGCCCAGCGTCGTCGGGCCGTCCGAGCTCTTTTGGCGCCAGTTGAAATTCGCTGATTTCGATGTGGCGGAAATGTCGATGTCCTCCTACATGATCGCGCTTTCCAAGGGCGATGACCGCTTCGTGGGCCTGCCGATCTTCACCACCCGCCGCTTTTTCCATTCGCACATTCTGGTGCGCCGCGATTCGGGCATCGAGCGTCCCGAAGATTTGAAGGGCAAGCGCGTCGGCGTGACCGAATATCAGCAGACCGGCGCCCTTTGGACGCGCGGCGCGCTTGAGCATGAATGGGGCGTGACTTCAAAGGACTGCGAATGGTTTATGGAGCGCACCCCTGAACTCAGCCATGGCGGAGCGACGGGCTTTCGCGCGCCTGACGGCGTGACGGTGCATCAGATCCCCACCGACAAGAGCGTCGCGACCATGATGCTGTCGGGCGAATTGGACGCCTGCGTCCACTATCGCGGCCACGCCACCATCGTGAACCGCAGCAATGTGGACCTGAAGAACCACCCGCAGATCCGCACCCTGTTCTCCGATGTCGCCGCCGAGGGCGCGCGCTATTGGCGCAAGACCGGCATCCATCCGATCAACCACGGCATGGTCATGCGTCGGGAGCTTGCAGAAAAGCATCCCTGGCTCGCCCTGAACCTCGTGAAGGCCTTCAACGACGCCGCCGCCATCGCCGACGCCGAGCGGCTGGAGCATTGCGACTACCATTTCGACACCGGGCTTCTGCCCGCTGACGCGCGCAAGGCGCTGGCGACCCCGCTCGTGCGCCATGGCGTCGCCTCCAACCGCAAGACGCTCGATGCGATCGCGCTCCATCTCGTCGAACAGGGCCTCGCCCCGCGTCGCCTTGAAATGGAGGAGATCTTCGCAAGGAGCACGATCGAGCTCTGAGGCGAGACTTTTCGGTTACGGCTCAGCCTCTTTCCAACGGACGCCGCAAGGCATAAAAGTCCGGGGAAAGTTGGCTGACCGGAACCTTCCCCATGACCTACAAATATGCGCCGCTGTTTCCTCTTGGAAAGGACGAGACGCCCTATCGCAAGCTCACCAGCGAGGGCGTGAAGGTTGAGACCATCGGCGGCCGCGAGGTCCTCTCCGTCAGCCGCGAGGCGATCCGCCTGCTCGCCGAACAGGCCATGTCTGACATCAACCATCTGCTGCGGCCCGGCCATCTCGCCCAGCTGCGCAAGATCCTCGACGATCCCGAATCCACGAGCAACGACCGTTTCGTGGCCTATGACCTGCTCAAGAACGCGAATATCGCGGCGGGCGGCGTGTTGCCCATGTGCCAGGACACCGGCACCGCGATCATCATGGGCAAG
This sequence comes from Beijerinckiaceae bacterium, assembly GCA_947372795.1. GTDB lineage: Bacteria > Pseudomonadota > Alphaproteobacteria > Rhizobiales > Beijerinckiaceae > Terripilifer. Next base: position 2,874 of record CANBVC010000017.1, on the reverse strand, counting down.
AAGGGCCGTCTGGTCTGGACCGATGGCGAGGACGAGAGCGCGCTGGCCGAGGGCGTACGCGACGCCTACGAGCGCAAGAACCTGCGCTATTCCCAGCTCGCCCCCCTTTCCATGTTCGAGGAGAAGAACACCAAGAACAATCTCCCCGCCCAGATCGAGCTCTATGCGGAGGGCGAGGACGCCTACAAGTTCCTGTTCATGGCCAAGGGCGGCGGCTCGGCCAACAAGACCTTCCTTTTCCAGCAGACGCCTTCGGTGCTGACCCATGACCGCATGGTCGCCTTCCTGAAGGAGAAGATCCTGACGCTGGGCACCTCAGCCTGTCCGCCCTATCACCTCGCCATCGTGATCGGCGGCATGTCGGCCGAACAGACTCTCAAGACCGTGAAGCTCGCCTCGGCGCGCAATCTCGACGCCCTGCCGACCAGCGGCGGCGAGGATGGCCACGCCTTCCGCGACATCGCAATGGAAGAAGAGATCCACAAGCTCACCCAGCAGCTGGGCGTTGGCGCGCAGTTCGGCGGCAAATATTTCTGCCATGACGTGCGCGTGATCCGCCTGCCGCGCCACGGCGCCTCCCTGCCCATCGGCATGGGCGTGTCTTGCTCGGCCGATCGTCAGGCCGTGGGCAAGATCACCCGCGATGGCGTGTTCCTTGAGGCGCTAGAGACCGACCCGGCGAAATACATGCCTCACGTGGATGAGGCGACGCTTGGCGGCGATGTGGTCAAGATCGACCTGAGCCACCCCATGAAGGAAATTCTCGCCACCCTCTCGCGCTATCCGATCAAGACGCGCCTGTCGCTGACCGGCACGGTGATCGTGGCGCGCGATCTCGCCCACGCCAAGCTGCGCGAGCGGATGGAGCGCGGCGAGGGACTGCCCGACTATTTCAAGAACCATCCGGTCTATTACGCTGGCCCCGCCAAGACGCCCGAAGGCATGGCGTCCGGTTCCTTCGGCCCGACGACCGCCGGGCGCATGGACAGTTTCGTCGAAGGCTTCCAGGCGGCGGGCGGCTCCATGGTCATGCTGGCCAAGGGCAACCGCTCTAAGGAGGTGCGCGACGCCTGCGCCAAGCATGGCGGCTTCTATCTCGGCTCCATCGGCGGCCCCGCCGCGCGCCTTGCGCAGGACTGCATCAAGAAGGTCGAAGTGCTGGAATATCCTGAGCTTGGCATGGAGGCGATCTGGAAGATCGAGGTCGAGGATTTCCCCGCCTTCATCGTGGTGGACGACAAGGGCAACGACTTCTTCAAGGAGCTGAACCTGAGCTGACGGGGCGAGGCTCCGCCTCCCTCGCCTCGACATTCGCATGCCTGCGTGGCAAAAGCCCCGCAACTCCGCACCCCGAGAAACCAATGTCCGACCTCAACGCCCTTGAAGCCGAAACGCTGACCGCCATCGCCGCCGCGCAGGACGAGGCGGCGCTGGAGAGCGTGCGCGTCGGCGCGCTTGGCAAGAAGGGGTCGATCTCGGCACTGCTGGCGACGCTTGGCAAAATGTCGCCAGACGAGCGCAAGAGCGCGGGCGCGAGCATCAACGCGCTCAAGGACAAGGTGTCCGAGGCGCTGGGCGAGCGCAAGGGTCTGCTCAAGGAGGCGGCGCTGGAAGCCCGCCTCGCCTCCGAACGGCTCGACGTCACCCTGCCGGTTCGCGAAAGCGGCGTCGAGACGGGCCGCATCCACCCCATCAGCCAGGTCATGGACGAGCTGACGGCGATCTTCGCCGATCTGGGCTTTTCCATCGCCGAAGGGCCGGATGTGGAGAGCGATGATTATAACTTCACGAAGCTGAACTTTCCCGAGGGCCATCCCGCCCGCGAGATGCACGACACCTTCTTCTTCGAGCCGAACGCTGCGGGGCAGCGCAAGCTTTTGCGCACCCACACCAGCCCGGTGCAGGTGCGCACCATGCTGAACCGCAAGCCCCCGATCCGCGTGATCTGCCCAGGCCGCACCTATCGCTGCGACAGCGACCAGACCCACACGCCCATGTTCCATCAGGTGGAGGGGCTGGTCATCGACAAGCAGGCCAACCTTGGCCATCTCAAGTGGGTTCTGGAGGAGAGCTGCAAGGCCTTCTTTGAGGTGCCCAGCGTGAAGATGCGCTTCCGCCCCTCCTTCTTCCCTTTCACCGAGCCCTCCATGGAAGTGGACATCCAGTGTTCGCGCAAGGGCGGCGAAATCCGCTTTGGCGAGGGCGACGACTGGCTGGAGATTCTGGGCTGCGGCATGGTCCATCCCAATGTGCTGCGCAACTGCGGCGTGGACCCCGACGAATATCAGGGCTTCGCCTGGGGCATGGGCATCGACCGCATCGCAATGCTGAAATACGGCATGCCCGACCTGCGCCCCTTCTTCGACGCAGACGTGCGCTGGCTGTCGCACTACGGGTTCAGGCCGCTGGACTTCCCGACGCTGGCGGGGGGGCTGAGCGGGTAGGGGGTTGGCCCTTGCAAATCGAGCTTGACGACAGCCGCCCCACCGCCGCCCACTGCGACGCCGAAAGCCTCACCGTCAGCCTCGCGGACGGCCGCTCCGTCAGCGCGCCCCTGTGATCGACGAAGACATCAGCGTCGCCAGCATGTTGCGCGGCGCCAAGGCCCCCGGCGCGCGACCTCCCGCCCGGTGACCCGGCGGCCTTCCCCCCAAACCCTACTGTAACAAAACCGTTAAATTTCGGACGAACGCGCGTCACATCTCAACCTTAACCATCCGCTGCCTTACCCTTCGGAGACAGCCTGATGCGTTCCATTTCCCTTTTGCTTGGTTTCTCGTTGACCGCGCTGTGCGCCGCTTCCGCCCTTGCCCAGCAGGAATTCCCGGCGACCCTCGTTGGTCACGCCCTCATGCCTGCGGAGAGCTTCGTCGC
>CANBVC010000016.1 GCA_947372795.1 Beijerinckiaceae bacterium | reverse complement strand
ATGGCGTATCTTTCATTGAACTTTTCAAAAGCCTATTTGCTCAAATCGACGCTGTCGGCGGCGATGAAATTATCCTAAGCAAGTTGGCGCTAGATGACTCTTTTTATCGTTTATGTGTTGGGCTGCTTTACCCTAACTTGTTTCTCAAGGATGAAACACATCATGGTAAGCGCCCCTACGTTCGACCTGAAGTAGACCGATTGTGCGAATATGTAATAGGTCATCTCACCGATCCTATCCCATTGACTGAGATGGAAAACAGGAGTGGCTTGTCGACTCGGGTTCTCCAACGATCCTTTCAAAATGCATTCGGCTTGACCCCAAAGCAGTGGGTTAGAAAACAGCGCCTCCATGCAGCTCGCGCCGTGATGTTGAAGGCAAGTGAACCAATCACTATAACAGCTCTCGCATATGACTTCTGCTTCCCGTCGCCGTCTGACTTCTCGTATCATTATCTGTTGGAGTTTGGGGAGCAACCATCACAAACGGCTCGGAGAAAGGTTCCAATTCTTTCTCCGAAATCTTTCGTTGAATTTGGAAAATAAAGGGGGATGGGTAGAATGATACCTGCGCTTGCCTTCAATAATTTAAATGCGAATCTCACGAGCGAGATTAATATGATCGGTGACCACTTAGAAAGGTTCACACCGAAGTTGAGCGCATTTTCGAGTCCTCACAAACGATATGAATTTCGATCTAAGACGAGTGCCGTCACCATAAATGGTCTTGTAATTAATGCATTGTCGCACAATGGTTTTTATCTGGAACGAGAGCATCCAGAAAATTTGGAAATAGTCATTCCGTTCGACGGATTTATAAAAGCTTTTATCGGTGGCGTTCATTTCGAATTAAGTGCTGGTTCGAATGCGCTTCTCAAAGTTTCAGATGGACATAAAAGCAATTCAGAGGGGAGTAACATTGTAATTCGATTAGACAAAAAAAAGTTTGATGCGACGTTCTTATCAATCCTGGCGAAAAATCGTAAATCTCCTAAATTAGATCACTCACGCTCACTCCCGATGCAATTCAAAAATGTTTCTTTTTTTACTCTCTTCAAAATTCTTATGAATCAGATTGATAATGCAGCCTGCAATCCTGATTTGCTTCAGAAATTGGCCTTTGATGACCGTGTGTATCGTTTGGCTGTGGGACTTACATATCCAGAATCACTGCTATCGGACGAGCCGATCAGCGGAAGGCGACCCCAAGTCGGGTCTGAAATTGATTCGTTATGTGAGTATCTGCGTGAAAATTTAACACGACCTGCTGCCTTGACTGAGATGGAACGAATGAGTGGTTTGTCCGCTCGGCAGCTCCAATATGCATTCAGGAAAAAACTTGGGATGAATGCGAAAACGTGGTTGAGGAAGCAACGACTGCACTTGGCGCGTAGAACGCTTTTGGATACGCACGAACACACCTCAGTTGAGTTCGTCGCATATGAGTTGTGTTTCGGTTCATCATTGGAGTTCGCACAATACTATCTGGAAGAGTTCGGGGAACTGCCGTCCGAAACCGTGGCGAAAAAAGCGCGCTAATCTTATGTGGTGGAGTATTCCAAATCACAACCAATCGATTGTTTTCACCTTCTTGTCGCCCCTCATGGGTTTCCCCTTGTGAGTTCCGCCCGCTCGCGACATTGCTGGTGTGTTCATAATTCTTTTCTGGCATCGCGGTGCCTGTTCGTCCCCAAACTGTCGTTCTCGATTAGCTCCCGCCACGACGCCCGGTGGCGAGCATAGGGCTGCTTAGTCTGGTTCACGCTCGTCCCAGCGGTATTTGCGAGGGTGTACGGTTCACTCGCCATAATCCACTCCGTGTGACCAGAGTGTGACCGCAAGCCCGGCCAGAAGCAGAGCTGAAGAGCTAACCTATTGAAAATAATGGTGGGCGATGCAGGGATTGAACCTGCGACCCTCCCCGTGTGAAGGGGATGCTCAAGATCGAAGCCTGTCTCATGCAAGCGCATAAACCCCGGCAAATGCTTGACTTTCTGTAGGCGTGAGGATCACTTGACCTCATGTGGCTACGCTTGGGGCACACGCTGCGTGTGTCCCCGGTGTGTCCCCAGCAGGAGCCGCTCGCGATGCAGAAGATTAGGTTCACAACCGAAAGGGTCGCAGCCGCCAAGCTGCCGGTAGAAGGCGAAACCGTGTTCGGCGACGTTGAGGTGCCGCAGTTGCTTCTGCGAGTGAGAGCCTCTGGCTCGAAGACCTGGATCATTCGTTATCGGCCCGGTGGGGGACGGGGGGCCCAAACCCGGAAGCTGAAGATTGGTGACGCGATGAAGATCGGCGTCGCGGATGCTCGCTCAGTTGCAAAAGCGCTGATCGGCGCACTGGCGCAAGGGCGTGACCCTGTTGCGGAAAAGCAAGCTAACGTCCGCCGCGAAGAGGCTCGGCTAGATCGGGCTATTCCTGCCTACGTCGAGAGTCTCCACAAACGTAAGTTGGTCAAGGCGGAATATTTAAACACGCTGCTCACCCGTGAGCTGATTTCCCGCTTTGGAGCGGGGAAAGATGTAGCATTGCTGACACGCCGTGATTTCTCTGAGTTGTTCGATGCTGTGGAGGCCTCCGGGCGAGCTGGAACAGCTGCGGAACTTAAGTCGCGGTGTTCGACCTTTCTCAATTGGCTTGTTTCACAGGGTATCACGCCTTCAAACGTCCTCGCGGGGATGCGCCGGCCCCGGACCACGAGAGCTGAATCACTGGAAGGAGATGATGAGAAGGGCAGGGCGCTGAGCGAGCCGGAAATCCGTCTGCTTTGGTCCTGCCTGCAAGCTATCGAACGTCCCTATTTCGCTGCATATGTTCAGTTCCTTTTATTAAGTGGATGCAGGCGGACCGAAGCCGCAGCCTTGCGGCGCTCCTGGTTCCGCGAAGTCGATGAACGCCTGTTTTGCCTAATCCCGGCGGCGCAGACAAAGAGTGGTCGCGATCATATCGTTGCGATCCCACCGATCCTTTCGGCATTGGTTGGTAGGCTGCCGAAATCGGCGAACGATCCAGATCTTATCTTCTGCGGGCGCGGCGGTAAGCAGATGAGCGGCTGGTCGCCTCTCATAAGGCCGCTACGCGCTGAGTTGGCCGCCAGAGGATTCAAGGGCGTTTTGCGGTTGCATGATCTCCGCAAGACCGCCCGCAGCTGGTGGTCTATTCTCGGCGCAGATGACTCGCTTGCTGCGCGCATGATCAGCCATAGACCGAAGGACACATTGGTGAGGATCTACGACAAGAACGAGCGCCTTCCGGAACGCTTCGCGATGACGCACCTGTGGTGCGAAAAGGTCATGGGGATGGTCGCCTCGCTTGGGTAGGCTGGCGGGGGTGATAGCCCATGAGCTCGGGTATCATGGTGCCTTTTTGTACTAGATTGTGTGTACCCTCAGTGGATGCGGCACTAGCTGTTGACGCAGGGGCCGAATCAGTGCAGTGAGGAATTATCGGGACATTTGGTGGCACCCGATGCTCAGAGTGGAGCGTTTGCGATCAGGAACGGGCAACCCGATTGGGACCCACCCTCCGCTCACCCACTCAGCCCCGCCCACCACCAGTGCTGCCAGCGACGGACACTCCTGAGTAGGAACCCGCGATTTGGCATGCAGTGCGAGCGCCTCCGGACACCCTTATGGACCCGGCGCGATCCGATGACTGGCGAAGCAGCAATTCCCATTAATCGGGAGCCGTTGCCGTCGGTTGTCTTCTCGACGGGCAGCGACTCCGCACTCTGGAGGCGCATATGGCGCGCTCAAAGCAACCATCTAAACCAATCCCAAGCGATGATGACCTTTTCCTCGACACAGCGCACGCCGCAGAGGTTCTCGGACTGACCAGTCGCGCGCTCGAAAGCTGGCGCTCGCGTGGTGTGGGTCCGGCCTTCATCCGGCTTGGGGCAAACTCCATCCGGTACCGCGCCAAGACGTTGCGGGACTGGGTGCTCGCAAATGAGATGCAGCCCGCCGCGAATGCGCGCGTTTCTTGTGGAGGCTGACATGCTGGAACATCAATCAGATGATCATCGTCGCGAGGAAACAAGGCGCAAGGCCAAGATCGTTTACCCCAGTCCAAACATCGATCTTGACGCCGACGCGCGTGACACAAATTTCGGTGGTGACGCAATCATCATCGAGCAGGAACTTCCGGGCTTTGGCATGTGCTGGGGCGTCTACAATGGGTTCGGAATTCTGTACTTTCCGATTGACGCAGGCTTCGATGGTCCTTGGCAGGGGTATTTCCAAGGGCCGGAGTCAGAACTCCTGGTCCCCGCCCGCCTCAACAACGAAACTCATTGGTTCGGTGATGATGGTTGGCTTGCTCGCCGGATCTATTTCTTGCGGGCTGCGATTCACAACCATTTAGAGCACCAAGGCTATGACGGTATGATCAATGTGCATGATCGTCTGGCCGAGGTTTTGAAGAACCCTGGTTTTCACCAAATCGTCGCAGCGGCTGCATGCGAGGCGGCGCTGAAGACGGCAAGCACAACCCTTCCACTGGGCGGTCCCGCCGCCTCCTAAAATCCCGTCGCACAGCCTTGCGCGATGGGACTGGACGCTTCGACGCTGGCAACGGCGCCGAAGCCTTCCGGCTGCCTTGCCGCGGGCTGGTGCTTACTGCGAGTCTGAACGATGAATGCACATACGACCCCCCCACCGTTGGCTGTTGCTCCCAATGCCGGGGAAATGCTCGGACACCTCAATTTCCTGCGCAAGCACGCCCTATCCCTCCAGTCGCACTACCCCGACGCGCCAAGCGATACGGTGATCGGGCTGGTCATCATCCATAACGCCAATGGCAAACCGCCCAGGGGGATTTCCTTCCCGCTAGCGGAGCCGATTACGGAAGACACTCCGAACTTCCGCTGCGCACTGTTAGTAGCCGGAGACCCGGAGTGGACGATCTTTGTCCGCGCCTGCGCTGGTCCCTCAAGGAAGCCCGTGCAGCGTTGGGAAGACGCGGACGTGCATATGCCGCTAGCCGTGGTTGTGGATCGCGACGGCTACAGCGGAAAATTCGGGGACAAGCACCCACTGGAGCCGACTTGGGCAATTGCGACTTCAACGGGTGGCGAGCACCATTGGTATTTGCTGGATACCGCTACCACTGAAGACCAATTCGCGCGCTTGAGCGATGGCATACACGCGCTCAAAGGGGATGCGAAACCGACACGCAACCACTTGTACCGGCTTCTTGGAACTATCAACTGGCCCTCAAGCAAAAAGCAGCAACTGGGCCGTATTCCGGAAGTGGTGAAGCTGCTCACCACTGGGAAACATTATTCAACGGCAACCTTGCTCGAAGCAGCCGAAACCATCCTTGCGAACGCACCCGCACAGTCGATCTCGCAACGGGCCCTGGCGACCGTGCGCGGCCCCGGTGATGCGGGCAAGCGCGCACCAGTGGATCAGGCGAAACTGGAAGATGCGCTCCGCTTCATTCCTGCCGATAATTATAACGATTGGCTCATGGTCGGCATGGCGCTGAAGCATGAACGCGGTCCCGAAGGCTTGCCGATCTGGGATGCATGGTCAGAGCCGGCCCATAACTATCCAGGCTTTGCGGAGATCGAGCGCAAGTGGGCTTCTTTCCACGAAAAGACGGACAAGCCCGTAACCGCCGGGACTGTTTTCAAGCTGGCCCGTGACAACGGGTGGGTGGATCACAAGGCGGCGGCAGATGATTTCGCGGACGAGGGCGGCGGCGGCAAGGGCCGGAAAGTTTGTAACCTCGCGACCATCGTTGGGCTTTTGCAGAAGGAAGAGCGCTTTCAGGGACTGGTGGGCTTTAATGAGTTCACTGGCCGCACCGATGTGCTGCGCCATCTGCCCGCCGCTGTTGAGGGGGCGGGGCTGCCCAACGCGCCTTTCAAACCAAGGCCAATCACGGACAAAGACCAGTTGCACATGCGCCTCCTGATCCAGCAAACGCAGGGCTTCGCCCGGGCGAGCCGTGAGGACGTATGCGGCGCACTTGAGTTGATCGCAGAGCAGAAACGCTACAATCCGGTGCAAGACTATTTCAACGGGCTCCAGTGGGATGGGGTGGCGCGCCTGTCCACCTTCCTCACGGACATCGGCGGGCAATCGATGATCGAGCCCGACAGCACGGCGTCCCGCGCGTATGTGCAAGCCGTGAGCCGGAGTGTTCTGATTTCTGCGGTGGCGCGCGCGATGAGCCCCGGCTGCAAAGTGGATACGGTAATGGTCATGGAGGGTGCCCAAGGCGCAGGTAAATCGCGCTTCATCGCCGAGTTGGCCCCAAATCCTGATTTGGCTTCGGATAACTTGCCCAAAGACCTGGGAAGCAAGGATGCGGAGGCCCATTTGCAGGGCAAATTGATCGTTGAGTTGCCGGAGCTATCGGCATTGAAGAAGTCGGACGCTGAGACCGTAAAGAGCTTCCTCACCAAGCAAGAGGAGAAATTCCGGCCTGTCTTTCACAGGAACGAGATCACGTGGCCGCGAACGTGCATTTTCATCGGCTCGACGAACGCGACTGATTACTTACAAGACCCCAGTGGGAACAGGCGCTTCCTGCCGGTGCGCTTCATGAAGGCGATTCCCGCAGGAACCGTTGCTGCGGTCCGCGACCAACTTTGGGCGGAAGCCGTGGTCGCTTGGCGGGGAGGGGAACCGTGGTGGCTGACGGGCGATGTTCTGGAGACCGCACGGGCCGAGCAAGCTGCACGGTTGGCCGGTGATCCTTGGGATGATCAGTTGCCGGGTGTGCTGGATGCTATGCGTAAAGCGCACATAATTCCAACGACCGCTAACATTTTGCGGGGGGTGGGCATTGACCGTACTGCCCAGCACAACGGATACGCCGCGCGAATTGCGAGTATGATGAAACGCTTCGGTTACGAAAGCCAGCAACGGCGGATCGGGAATGTCCGCCCGCGTTACTGGTGGCACCCGGACCATGGGGAAGAGCCATTGGCCGAATGGGCGGCGAGGGACGATGAGAAGGCTGCGGCTGAGGCGGCGCTTCCCCACGCTGACTGGGATAACTGAGGGAAGGGTTCCAGGCCCTAAAGTGTCTCGTGGCTCAAGTGGCTCACCCTTTTTTCTTATGTGTAGAGTATTTTTATAGCCGCCCCGTGGACTGATAGCAGCGTCGCCAATGATGCTCCGCGCTGCTCCCCACGTGGGGCGCTACATAGGAAAAACGTTGAGCCGCTTGAGCCGGTGAGCCAGCCCCAGGCGTTTACCCTGTCCTTGCTTAAGCCTCACAACAGGACTAAAACAGGAGCATAGCAATGATGGTGCTCGTCAATAAACCAACGACAGGAACATTTAATGACACGCTTAAGTAATGGACACTTCGCCAAAGGCGTCTCCGGCAACCCCGGCGGTCGCCCTCCGATCCCAGAAGACGTTAAGGCCATGCTCAAGAATCTCGTCCCTGACGCGGTGAAGGCGCTCAGCGAGGCGGTGAACGGCGACGATCCCCGGTTGCGGGTAGCGGCTGCGCAGACGATCCTCGACCGCGTTTATGGTAAAGCTCATGTAAGCGCCTCAATCGAGACCAACGAACTCTCTACCCCGCAGGCACACCTCAGTGCCTTGATCGCAATAGCCTCGCATACGCAACAAAGGGTTGCTGCCGAGACTGGTGCAGGCTGACGCATGAGGACGGTCGCCAACAGAATAGAGCATTCTGGCAGGTTTGGCCGCTTGCCCACACGCCCGCAGTTAAGAAAGATCAGGCGGCAACAGTCCGCCGCTTTGCGATCTTGGCAATCGTCGCCCGGCTCGCCCCTGTGGTCGCTTGGATCGACGACCAGGACGCCCCAGAAGCAAGCATCCCGGCTATCCCGTCATTACGCTTTGTGTTCTCAAGTCGCCCCCGGTAGACGCCTTCCGTCTTAGCGCGTTCCTGGCCTTGGGCTTGCCGCCGTCGCCGGTCGTCATAGTCCTTTCGCGCCACCGCTGCGAGAACATCAAGAAGCATGCTGTTGATGGCGTCGAACATTCGACTGGTGAAGTCATCAGTCTTCGTCGTCGCCATTACGTGGGACGTAGGAAGGTCGAGCGCGACGACTCTGATTTGCCGGGCTGATAGCTCCGCCTTGAGCCTCAGCCAATCCGGTGCAGTGAGGCGCGACAGACGATCCACCTGCTCAATGAGCAAAATGTCTCCCGGGTGTGCCTCCCCTAGAAGGCGGAAGAGTTCCGGGCGAGCGAGCTTCGCACCGCTTTCATTCTCCGTGTACCAAGATGCGACTTCGAGCCCGCGTTCTTTGGCGAAGCCCTCGACTTGTTCGCGGGCGCGGCTAGCGTCCTGCTCGGAGGTAGATGCGCGGAGATAGGCACGGACGAACATGGAACCACCCTCGGTTCATTTAGGATGGTTCACATGATGTCGGTCTGTTTTGGATTGTCAAACGCTATTTATTGAACTGAATATCTGATGGTTCAAAAAGGGCATACCCAAAGTGAATCTACCGCGCTGCGGGACTGTCTTGCAGTCAGTTCAAGCGCGCCGTGTGAAACGTGTAACCTTTCCATGGCAGGCTCTGCCACTACAGGGGAATTTTCGAATGAGTATTGATGAGATCGAAGCCCGTTTGTTTGCCCATAACATAGCACTCACAAGGCTGAGCGACGCTCTCGGTGATGTCATTGGAAAAAGACACCACGCCGACATGGCCTCGCTAGTGCAATTTTGGGAGACCTTTGCGGCTGAACACGGACCAAGCGATCACTCGAAATGGATTGTCGATGAGCTTCGCGACGTATTCGCACAATCCTTAGAGCCCACTGATGGCGAAAATCCCAAGCTTAATGCGGGCTCCGACTAGCCAGACGCCCAGTGCCACGGGCATCCGGCCTATAGTGGCCGAACTTATGGCCTAGATACGGACGCGGACGGCGAAGCTGCAAACGTCGACGCAATAAATACGAACTCAGACGCGTGGCCAAAGAGGCACCAACGCCGAATCCCCCCCCCCCGCCCCCGGGACCACCCCGACGAGCGCTATCCATGGTCATGGGGGTGTTCGGCCATGGACAAAGCGGGCGACGCCCCACCTCAGGGGTCAATACGCGTCTGCATTGGTCTTTCGTTCAATTTTGAAGTTGTAGCTTGACCTTTTTCCCCATTTTTTGGATGAAGTTGTTTGCGGTCGTGTACGGGATCGGCTCGGCTCGTCTCTATGGCACTTGAGTTCCAACGTGAACCTTGCAATCATCAAGTGCTCGACTTCCCCTTTGCGGTTCTGCCTAACTCCGCAGGACGCGTGAGTTGAAGCGGTCCGTATTTGGAGGGGGGGCGCGCATTGTCAGCCGTTGACCAATACGAGCGCCCACGCTGGATTCGAGACCTGTCCCGGTTTCTTCCTTTGAAGTCGCAGTTCGTTCTTTCCGGGAACGTTCGTGACCTGCAACTGTCGGAGGTCGCGGCGGGGAGCATCGCTGCAGTGTCGCTGGGAGCTAGCCTCGCCGGCGAACTAGGCAAATCTGGCTACGCCCAAGTGGTTGGCTATGATCCTGTCGCGGGCTTTCGCGTGCTCCAGCCTCCGGGTGCTACTGCGACGGGTGGACACGAGCTTCTCGCTCAGCTCGGGCTTACGGCGGCTCCCGAAGGCAATTGCCCCGCGGGCCTAGACCTTTTCTCCGAGGTGCTTCATCGGGTAGTTGGCTGGACCGAAGGTCCGCCCATTGCTCTCGTGGTGGACTTCGCCTCGCGCCTTGTTGTCAGGAACGAAGGGCTTACTGGCCCGGAGCACCAGGCATTCACGCGTGCCCTGGCGCTATCGCACCAGGCGCGGGCGCGTCCATTCGCGACTCCGTCGCGTCCGTTCTTTAACCCGATAGTTTGGGTGGTGGACAAGGAGGGCGATCTCCCCGACTGGCTCGTGGTCGATAACCCGCGAATTCGTCACATCCCCGTCTCAAAGCCCGACCATCGTGTTAGGCGCCAGCTCGCCTCGACCCTGGTCCGCAATCTTCCGGGCGGACGCGACGCGTCGGCGGGTCAAGCGGCCGAGGCCCTTGCCGATTTCGTCGAGCAGACAGAGGGCCTCCTTCTCCTGGATCTAGTGGCCATCGCCCAGCTCGGTAGAAGCGAGGGGCTAAGCTTTGATCGGATCGGCGATGCGGTACGGCGCTACAAAATCGGGGTCACAGACGATCCGTGGGCAAGGCTCGACCGCGAGAAGATTAGGGGCGGCGACGACTTCATCCGTGCGAGGGTCAAGGGCCAGGACCATGCCGTGACGCACGTCCTTGACATCATCAAACGAGCGGTCACGGGCGTCGGTGGCGCGAAGCGCGGTGGCCGGCCTCGGGGCGTTGCTTTCCTCGCCGGTCCTACCGGCGTTGGCAAGACAGAGCTGGCCAAGACGTTGACAAGCCTACTGTTTGGTGACGACTCCGCTTATATTCGCTTCGATATGTCCGAGTTCTCTGCCGAGCATTCGGACCAACGCCTGATCGGCGCGCCGCCGGGGTATGTCGGCTACGACGTCGGCGGCGAGCTGACCAATGCCATTAGGGAGAAGCCTTTCTCCGTCGTGCTGTTCGATGAGGTCGAGAAGGCGCACCCGCGGATCCTCGACAAGTTCCTGCAGGTACTAGACGAAGGCGTGCTAACCTCTGGCCGCGGCGACCGCGTGTATTTCTCCGAAGCTTTTATCGTCTTCACGTCGAACCTCGGAATCTACCGGCTTGAGGCGGACGGCTCGCGCGTGGCCCACGTCACCCCGTCCGATCCCTTCACCGAAGTAGAGGCACGGGTGCGGGCTGAGATCGAGCGTCATTTCAAGACGGTTCTCAACCGTCCCGAGATCTTGAACCGCATCGGCGACAATGTGCTGGTTTTCGATTTTCTCCGCCCCGAGATCGCGGTTGCGATCCTCGACTCGATGGTCGGCGCGATCCTGGCTGACATCGCGGCCATGCAGGGAATAAAAGTGTCCCTCACGGTAGAGGCCCAGTACCAGCTGTCGGCTCGGTGCATCTCGGATCTGTCCAACGGAGGGCGCGGGATCCGAAACAAGGTGGAGACGCATCTCGTCAACCCGCTTGCCCGCGCGCTCTTCGATTCAGGCGCAAGTCGCGGCGACTGCTTTTCGATTACCCGGCTTTCATCCGAAGCGGCAGGGCCGACGGTGCTGGCGCTCTCGGCCGTGGGCAACCTAGACGGGGCCGCTCGATGACGTCCATTGCGATTAGGTTGTCGCGCCTGCACTTTCCCGTTACCAGTTTAGGGCCGGGCCATCGGATAGGCATTTGGGTCCAGGGCTGCTCCATCCGTTGTCCGGGCTGCATCTCCATGGACACATGGAATGCAGGGCGCGGGGACACCACCGTGGAGAGCGTGCTCAACGCCATGGCCGGGTGGCTCGGCGAGGCTGACGGCTTCACGATAAGTGGAGGTGAACCGTTCGACCAGCCCGATGCCCTCCTCGCCTTCCTGCATGCGCTGCGCACTCGACATTCGGGCGACATCCTAGTCTACTCCGGCTATCCCCTTGAGACGCTGCCTTTGCAGCGGTTTGCCGGCCTGATCGATGTCATCATCTCCGACCCTTTCGATGCCGCTGCGCCCCAGACCCTCAAACTGCGCGGAAGCGACAACCAGCGCCTCACGGCGCTGACGCCGCTGGGCCGGGACCGGTTCACCGCGCTGGCGACGGAACGCGACAACGATCGCCCGCAGCTCGACGTGGTGTTCGATGACCTCGCAGGGGATGCATTTCTTGCGGGCGTGCCCCGCCGGGGCGACCTGCTGCGCCTGCAGCGCCTGCTCCAGAACGCGGGACACCTCGCAGGAACAACTCAAGATCCCCGACAGCCATGACCACGTCGAAACAGACCTTGTTCCGCCGATGCCCGCAGTGCGGGTCGCAGCGGCCCGTGACGGAAACCGAGTGTGAAAACCTGCGAGAGGGGCTCTTATGTGCATGGCCCCTTACCGATGTAGACATCGTCACTCCAGAGGCCGAGAACCGGGCTCCCGAAACGTCTGCTCGACGCACCGGCCTTCAATGCCACAATGGGCATCCTGTGGGTGCCGGCGACGCGATATGCCTAGAATGCGGTGCCGACGTGGCGCATGGTCCCGCGGAAGAGACTTCGGTCGTGCGCGCGATGCCTGGGTCGGTCGCCGGTGTTGTGCCGCCCACCCGCATCGGCGACTGGGAGGTCTTGCAGCAGCTTCCATCACCATCCGGCGACGCCCCGTGCTTCACGTTCGACGCCCGTGGACCGTCTGGCCGTGAGGTGCTGCTGACGCTCTACCGGCCCGGCGCAGAGCCCGATCCCGCGGTGCATGACGTGCTCAAGCGCATGGCGCTTGAGCATATGCCTGAGCTAATCGAAACCGGCCGCCACGAAGGTCGGGCCTACGAGGTGACCGAGAGGGTTGCCGGCGGAAACCTGGCCGAGTCAGAGTTTTCGCTGTCGCGCTCGCCCGAAGGATTGAGACTGATCGTCGAAGAGCTTGGCCGGGCCCTAGCGAGCTTTGCGGAGGTCGGGCTGCGCCATCGCGATCTCCATCCCCGCACGATCCTGCTTCGGTCGGCCGAACCCTTAGATCTTGTCATCACCGGCTTCGGCTCCGCCCGCCTCTCCGACTTTGACCTAGAGGCCGTCGCGCCTCTCGAATTGACGCGATATTCCGCACCGGAAGCCATCGTCGGGGCCGTCAGTGCATCGTCCGACTGGTGGTCGCTTGGCATGGTCGTCCTGGAGCAGGCGACTTCGGGGCAGTGCTTCGAGGGGATCGATGATCAGGCGTTCCGCCTGCACGTGGTTACGCGCGGCGTCTTTCTGCCCGACGACCTCGACCCGTCGATCCGTCTACTGCTGCGGGGGCTTCTCGCGCGCGATCCCCTGAGCCGCTGGTCGGCGCCGCAGGTGAGGACCTGGCTTGCCGGCGAACCGGTCGATGCGCCCGAGCCGGAACGCACTGGTGGACAAGGGGAGGGTCCCTCCCTGAACATGGCCGGCTGCCAGTACTGGCGCCCCGATACGCTCGCGCTGGCGGCCGCGGAAGCCGGGACGTGGGATGCAGCCAGGGAACTCATGCTGCGCGGCGCCGTGGCGACCTGGCTCGAGGAACGCGGGACCGATCCCACAATCGTCTCCGAGGTCAGGCGGCTGGCTGCCGACGAGGCGCTGGGCGAGGATATCCGGCTTGCCCTCGTCCTCATGGCCATGAACAGCGCGCTTCCCTTCATCTTGAGGGGGGAGATCGTCACCCCGGCCTGGCTGCTTGCTCATCCTGTGGATGGCTACGGCCTCGTCACCGGTAATTCAACAGGCCATCTGGAACGAATGGGACGGGAGCCATGGCTCGTCCGACTTCGCTCCCGGGCGGAGGCAGTACGGGAACGCGCACGGCTTCTGGAGATCGAACTGGACGAGGAGCGCACGAGGATCGCGGTCCTTGCGACATCAAGACCTAATCTGGAGGCCGAGCGGGATGCCATTCGGGCTGTCTATCCGGACTCCGACCACGCAGGCCTGCTCTCCCTGCTTGAGCGTGGTCGGCTGAGCGACGAGGATCTGATCGTCCTCATCGCGGCCGCCTCCCACCAGTTCGTGCCTTTGGCGAGCCTCGTGGCAAAGGCCTTGGAGCTTGGCGCTCAGACCGGTGTGGCCTTTGACCCGCTCGCGGGGCAGGTTTTGCTCGCTCGCTCGCGGCGGGACATATTCTTTCAGGTCGATGATCGGATCGCGAACTTCGCGCGCTGCAGTCTGCAGCGGATCGACGAATGGGCAGATTCATTCAGGGTCGAAAGGCGCATGCCCCTGCCGCGGGCGGCGGTTCTCCTCGCGGTTCCGGCGGAGCGCTGGCAAGAGCCGCCAAGGCAGCAGTACGTCGCCACGCTTCTATCGCACTTCGAGAAGCGGGTGTCTGGCACCATCGCCCAAGGGCCTCTGGCTCGCTTTACCATTGGCAAGACGACCCCAAGGCTTGACCTTGCCGAACTAGGAACTCCGCTTCGGCCCGCCGAGGCGATGCTCAACCACGTGCTAGCGCGTAGCGACGTCCCGATCACGATCGATCCGCAAGGCTATCTCGCGGACGAAAACCGCGAGGTTAGACTGCGGCGGCTGGTGAGCCATGCGATGACCTTCCGCCGGGATACAGGGCTGGATGGACGGACGCTCGGCTTTCCTTTCGTGCTCATTCACTCTGTTCGCGCCACTACGGAGGCAGAGGCAAAGCCGAGAATTGCTCCGGTGCTCCTTTGGCCCGTTGTTTTAGACCTCCAGGCTGGCACTGGCGGGGGCACGCTCGCCTTCGACCGGGAGCGGGAGGAGGTGCGCCTCAACCCCGCTCTGGAGGGGATCCTGGGGCCGCAGGAGTTCCAAAAGTGGCGTGCTGCCCGCGACGAACTGCTGGGCCGAAGCGCGATCAGGATCGGCGACGTAGTCGACGTCTTCGGCGCGTTGTCGCGCCCTCGCTCGCGTTCTTTAACCAGGCTGCCTTCCAAAGATGCGAAAGTGCCCGCGGGTACCTTCGAACTCGTACCCGCGGCCGCCCTCTTCAATGCCGAGTTCATGGGCCAGTCGGTGGCCGAGGACCTGCGTCAAATGGCCCGCATGCCGCCGGCTGGAACCGGTCTTGACGCTGCCCTGAGGATCTCAGCTGCGCCCACAGACGCCGTCGCTCCGGCTACTAGCGCCGAACGCGACCGCTATCTCTTGGTGGAGAGCGACCCATCCCAAGAGGCCGCGCTGCACCGCGCGCGCCAAGCGCCAGGCCTACTCGTTGAGGGGCCGCCGGGGACGGGTAAGAGCCAGACTATTGTGAACGTGGTCGCCGACGCTATCGGACGGGGCGAAAGTGTCCTTGTGGTTTGCCAGAAGCAGGCCGCGCTCCAGGTTGTCAGGAAAAGGCTCGAGGCGGAGGATCTCGGGGACCGCCTGTTCATGGTAGTCGACGTCAACCGAGACCGTGAGACGATCCTTCGGTCGCTCCGGGACCAGATACCGGCCGTCCGCGACTATCCTTCGAGCAAGATCGCAGCACTCAGGCGCCAACGTCTGGAAACCGCCATGCGGATCGAGGCGCTCGAAGCCGAAGTCGACAAGCACCACAGGGCTAGCCGGTCGGTCGATGACCTGACCGGGATGAGCCACCGCGACATGCTAGCGGAGCTCATTGCCATCAACGACGCGGGGCGAGCTATTGCCGCCCCGGGTCTTCGCCCTGTTCTTGAAGGGCTCGATTTTGGAACTATAACGGCCGTGGTGGAAGAATGCGCATCCCTAGCGCGCCTCTGGCTCGATGCCGCCTATGAGGACAGTCCGCTGGAGGCGTTGAAGACGTTCCTAGTCGACCCATCCGTCGCTCAGGTGTTCGCTGATGCTCTCGAAGGGCTTCAGCGCGCGGAGACCCACAGGCGTCTCGTCCTGACAGTCCATGCGGGCAGTTTCGACGTCATCGACCGTGCTGCCCATGTTGCATGGATCGAGGCCCATGGAGCAATGCTGGAGGGCTTGCCCGAACAGGTGCGGATCGGCTTGGCCGCCTGGTTGGAGCTATTCCGGCCAATGTCCAGCACTGAGCCTGGACGAAAGGCGCTAGAGGAACTCGAGGCCCTCGGATTGGAGATCGGCGCGCTCAACTCCGATCATCAGGACGCGACTCTGTCGGAGCCTCTTACTCGGCAGCCCCCGGCCCTTCTGGACGCTCTTCACCGCGCCGCCGAGCGCGCCAGCAGGCCGACGTCTCTCCTAGGTCGCCTGAACCCCCTTCACATGCGGGCAAAGAGGCGGGTCGTCCAATTCCTTTCGAGCCTCGGCGAACAGCGCGCGGCAAGTCGCGTCGTTAGCCTACGGGATGCGGCCGGACTGGAGCTGAGGCTGCGCGCGCTGCGCCAGAGGGTCGGGTCCTTGCGCGAAATACTGCGGCTGCCCGAGCCGGATAAGATGCCGACCCTTATGGATTTGGCCCACGATGTTCGCTCGATCCTCGCCATTCTGGGGCCGGTCGCCTCCGCCTGCGAGGCCGTCTTTTCGTGCCCGCGGCCGGCGGAGGCGGAGGCGGCGGCTTCTGCGGCCAATCCCAAGTCGTTCCTGGCCCTTCGCCGGCAATTCGAGGCTGCGCTCGCGCGCTACGATGCGCGGGAGGCCAGCAAGGCTGCTCTGCAGGCTATGGCAGGCTGGCTGAACGACGACGTGGTTGCGCGCGTCCAGGCAGTCATTGACAGCAACGGCGAGAGCCCTGCGACGCTGGGCAAGATCGCCGGTGCGTTGGGCACCTTGGAGGCCTACCAGCGATTTAGGGTACGTGTCTCGCAGCTCAAACCGGAGCTGCTCCAGTGCTTCCGTGTCCTCCGCAAGCATGAGATCGCGCTGCGCGTTGTGCGCCGGTCAGACCTCGAGGAAGTAGTGCGAAGGAGCTTGCGACGCGAGGCCCTTCTGGCGTGGAAGGGGCAGCTGGAGGCGAAGGTGCCCGAACTTTTGTTCGAGTCGACAGAGATCGAATCCAAAGTGGGGACATTGGCAGCGCTGGACGGTCAGATGAGGTCCCTCAACAAAGACCTCTTGCGCTTCGACATCGATGCCGCCCGCCTCGGATCGTCGACAGCCTGGGATGACATTACACGCCTACGCGGTCCGCGTGCGCGCCGGCTCAGGGAGATCATAGACCAGGGGGGCGATCTGGGGCTGATGCGGCTTCGTCCGATCTGGCTAATGAACCCCGATGTCGCTAGCCGCATCCTGCCACTCAAGGCCGGACTTTTCGACGTGGTCATCTATGACGAGGCATCGCAGATGCTGGTTGAGCACGCCGTGCCCACTTTGTTCCGGGCGAAGCGGATCCTGGTCGTTGGGGACGAGAAGCAGATGCCTCCGTCGAGCTTCTTCTCTGGGCGAATTGACGAGAACGAAGACGATGCGGGTGAGGGCGGCTATGACGAGGGTGCAACGGAGGCGGAGCGTTCCGCGCAGGTCGAAACCTGGAACCGCCGGGAGGTCAAAGATTGCCCGGACCTCCTGCAGCTCGGCCGAGGTGTGTTGCCCACTGCGACGCTGCAGATCCACTACCGCTCGAAGTATCGGGAGCTCATCGGATATTCGAACTCGGCCTTCTACCAAGGGCAGCTTAGTGTGCCCGTACGCCATCCCGACGCTGAGATTTGCCGGGTGCGTCCGGTCGAGGTCGTACGTGTCGACGGCAGGTACGAGGGTCAGACAAACCGCTCGGAGGCGGAGCAAGTCGTGGCATGGTTGGCGCACGCATGGTCGGAGCAGTGCGACCCTCCGAGCATCGGGGTCGTCACCTTCAACCGCAAGCAGGCGGACCTGGTCGAAGAGCTCGTTGAGAAGCGGGCCGCGGCAGACGAAGAATTCCTACGCGCCTATCGGCGAGAGCGCGACCGTAAGCAAGGCGGTGAAGACATGGGGTTCTTTGTGAAGAACGTCGAGAATGTTCAAGGTGACGAACGCGACGTAATCGTGTTCTCGACGACGTTCGGCAGAGACCGCCACGGGACCTTCCGGCGGAACTTTGGCGTCCTTGGCCAGACAGGCGGCGAGCGCCGGCTGAACGTGGCAGTAACCCGTGCAAGGGAGAAGGTTGTGCTTGTCACCTCAATGCCCGTTGGCGATGTGTCCGACTGGCTTGTAGGGAGCCGCAAGCCCGACCGGCCACGCGATTATCTGCAAGCCTATCTCCATTATGCGGAGCGGATGAGTGCCGGGGACGTGGCGGCAGCACGAGCGACCGCCGGGCGCATGGCGGCAACGGCGGCCCGGGGGGGACGGCCGAACTATGCTGCCGATGATGGCTTCGCACGATCGGTTTCCACGTTCGTCGGCCAGCTAGGCTACACGCCGGTACCCGCCTCCGAGGGCGACGCGTTTGGGATCGACTTCGCCGTCGAGGACCCGCGCACTGGACTGTTCGGCATCGCGATCGAATGTGACGCGCCCCACCACGACCTTCTGAATAGCGCGAGGGCGCGAGAAATCTGGCGTCCTGCCGTCCTGCAGCGAGCCATTCCGGTTATTCACCGGGTCTCGTCCCACGGCTGGTATCATCGTCCTGAGCACGAGCGAGGGCGCTTGGAAACCGCCTTGAGGTCGGCCATAGAAGGAGGCCACTGAGATGTCAGGACCCAAAGTCGTGCGCATCGTCACCCGCGAGGAGATGGAGGCGATTTGCAGACGAGAGATTGCATTTGCGAGGGCTGCCGCGGATGAACTGGTCCGGATTTGCGCAGATGCCGGGCGCCCGACGGGTGACATCGAAATAGGAGCCCACCATAGCCTCGAACAGCTTACGGCGCTCCTATCGGCCGGGCGGTACCTCGACGTCCAGAAGCAAGCGCCAGAGGTCGCCGCGTTCATGCGATCCGAGTCCGATCGGATCACGCACGAGGCGATCGCCGCGACCGAGGCAGATCATCAGCGCAGGCGCAGGCTCGCGGACTCAGCGACCAGCCTCATCGACGCGCTGAAAGCTGCCCAACAACCGGTTCCAGCCGACCTGTCAGCAGTCTGCGCAACACTGGATGGCGCGGACGAAGCGACATTGGTCCGGCTGCGGGCGGTGCTAGATCAGGCCTTTAGACTCCTCGTCCCGGTCCACACTGCAGAGCGGCTGGGCGAGGACGGTATGCGCCTCGCTGAGCGCTTGGCTGCCGAACAAGGCGTAGCCGTAACGCTCGAGCAATGGACGTCCCTGAAAGTGCCATCTGAGCCGAGCGAAGCGCGTATCCAGACGGCGGTTGCGACCCTCGATGCCCTAACTGACGTGGACAGTGCCGTGGAGTTGCGCGCGCGTCTGGAGGCCATGCGGCGAGCTCCGTCGGACAAGCGAGCGCTGATTGCCGACTCGCTTCTGCTCGAGGCGTCCCGGCGGGTCCGCCGCATCCGGGAGGAAACGTCTCTAAGGTCCCGGTTGTGCGAGGCGAAAGCCGGCCTGGAGGCTGTCGGGACGACGGCCTCGCTGGCCCATGCTGTAAACATCGAGGGGGTGCTCGAAGGTGGCGATTTCACTGAAGCAGAACGCCTGCTTTCAGAGGCAGCGGCGCTGTCGGAGCGCGAAGTCGCCAACATTGCGGCAATCGCGCGGCGCAAGTCCGTGCTCACTGGGTTGGCCTCGTTGGGCTACGAGGTGAGAGAAGGAATGATGACGGCATGGGTGCGGGATGGTCGCGTAGTAGTGCGCAAGCCGGGAATGACGGACTACGGTGTCGAAATCGGAGCACCAACAGACGTTTCGCGGCTCCAAGTGCGGCTTGTTGGCTCCGATCGTCCAGCAACTCCGCGCAACAACCAGCGGGACCTCGATCACGAGGTCGCATGGTGCTCCGAAGTCGGACAACTGGAAGAAATTATTCGAGGGGCGGGTGGAGCCTTCTTTCTGGATCGCTCATCTGAACCGGGCGCTCATGCGGTGAAAACCGTTCGGTTCGAAAATGACCCGGTCGCACATGCGACTGGGTCGCTTGCGACAAATGAACGCCGTTGGACATAGGTGCCGGGGCAAAACGGAATCCGACTGGATGTTACCCAGGCGCCACCCGCGAGAGCGCACCCATGGAAAGCTCCGTGCGACCGACGCTAAATGCGTTTTCAACTAGATTGGTGGCCCACTTGGCACACGTGCGACCTTTGCCTTCGGAGGCTGGGCGTGGACGACAGAAGTGATCCACTGTCAACACATCGCAGAAACGGACGCAGTGATGTGGCGCGCAGGCTCGGCGAGCCCCGGCAGGGCAGACCACCCCGGCGGGTCGAGAGGCCGTGGTTCGTTCTGCATTTCCCCAATTTCTTGGAACGCTATGTTTGGTGACGTGGACGCTCATTTCGTCTCTCCCGTGAGGTTTTTGATGCGCTGCGTAGCGTCAGGGGCCTATTTGGCTAATGTAGCGCTTTTATAGCTATGATTAAGCACAGGATAACATCCGTCTATGATCGGATCACCAATGAAGAAGTTTCTTCTCAGCGGAATGATTGCAATCGGGCTGGCCTCGCCCAGCGGAGCGGCCGAAATCAACGGGCGAGCTCGGGTCGTGGATGGAGACACACTCGTTCTCGACGGGGTGAAGATCCGCTTCAACGGAGTCGACGCACCCGAGACCGATCAGGTCTGTCTCAACGACAAGGGCGAGCAATGGGCTTGCGGGGTCGTTGCTCGTGACCGACTGGCAGAGCGCATTGGCGGAGCGGATGTGAGCTGTTCCACGTTAGGGGCGGATCGCTATGGCCGGTCGCTGGCGAAGTGCCGGGTTGGTCAGCAAGACCTTCAACAATGGCTCGTCCGCGAAGGCCTCGCTCTTTCATATCGGCAGTATTCCCATGACTATGACAGCGAGGAAAACGGTGCCCGTCAGCGCCAGGCGGGCATGTGGGGCGGCGCCTTCATAGCTCCGTGGGACTGGCGCCACCGTAGCAAAAACACGGAGATCAAGGGCGCCTATGCGGTGCCGGTCAGCGCGCAGGCGAAATTGCTCGGTCGAGTTGCTTCCGGCATGAACCCAAACGCAGAGTGCGCGATCAGGGGTAATGTGAACCGCAAGAACGAGAGGATCTATCATCTCCCTGGAATGCGCGATTATGCAAACACGCGCATGGACAAGCGGACAGGTGAGAGGTGGTTTTGCACCGAGGACGAAGCGACCGCCGCCGGTTGGCGCAAGGCATTAAGATAGTTCGCAAATTATCCAACGGAGGGAAAGATAAGGAGAAAGCTTTTATCGATTATGCTGGGGGCGGTAATTTTCGCTGCTTCAATGCCGATCATTTCATCAGACGCCGAGGCGCGTTGATGTCGTCGCTCCGGATATCACAGAACGTATGCCAAGCGTCACTACACCTATCGTCCGTGCGTTTATCGGTCGTCGTCGTGCTGGCGAACGAACCGCTACACTGGCGGTCGTTTCAAGGTTTGCTGAGTTAGAAACGGGGCGGCAACCTACCAGCGCCGCCCGGCCTCCTCTTCGTCGCGATCATCATAAACACCGGCCTCCAGGTCGAGACGTTAACGCCAAGAGCGTGCCGCTGGAGCGGCAACCGGTCTAAGTCGATCAACTGCTCGACGATGTGGTCGGGCGTCCGCTCGAGCTGCCCTCAGGCTTCTAAGGTGCTCTTGAGAGAGCGAAGATGGGTCGCGGCGGCGATTGCCTCGACGGAGAAGCCACTGTCGATCCGACATGCTGCCTCTGGCGCAACAAAGGCCGATAGAGGCGTTATAGCTGCTTTTGGTCCTGCTCATTGTTCCTGCCTCCCGATCTGCACAACATCACCGGAGATGATGAGGCCCCGTCTGGCATCACACGGGTGATCTCGATGAGCGTCCCGTCGCAGATCCTAGCCCTCGTCATTGGCTAGGGCTCCCGAAGAGGCGCGTGAGGTTGCCGCGTTGGAAGACGAGGGCGACCGCCATGACAGGACGCAGACGCGGCGATGTGGCTCGCAGCCTTGGCGCCCCCCCGGGTGGGGACCACCTGACGGGGCGCTGGCCATGGCACCGTGGGTGTCTAACTAGGCACAGATGAAGCCCCTCACCCCGGGGGGCTTTTTCCCTTTGTTAGGTTCGAAGAATACGACGCAACAATTTGGGATCTATTTTGCTTTAGCTTGGCTAATATCATCCGTCCGCAGGTTAGCTTCCAGCGTTATCTGAAAATGACCCAGGAGTGGCACGGTGTGGCGGATGCTTGTCGGCATCATCGGATGGTCACTCAAGTGACGCCTCAGAAACGCAAGCAGCGCGGCGCATCCTTTGATCGGCTCGGGTTTCGTGGCTGAACAGAACCGTTCTGCTTTGTCGAGCGCGACCATGGATTCCGCTTCCTCAGCTTCTAAGTCGGCCAGGTGATAGCTTTCCCATCCGACGACCCCTTCCGCTTCTGACCGAGCGGACACCGCTGCGATAAGCGCGTCAGATGCCTAACGGCGAAGATTGGGTCCGTGGCCGCTGTGCTAGGGGAGTGCTCTCTCAAACGTGTATCAGCAATGGTGGTTTGTTCCGTCAGTGAGTGGTTCGTGTTGCGCGGTCAGTCGGCCATTGCGCTGGCGGGCTACGTTCTCACTCGCTGAATCACGGCGTCAACGCTTCCCAAAGGGAACGTGATTCATCCTTTGGCAGAGGACTCAGTTTGAGTCATTTTCACCGGGAAGGCCCAGCGACGACGTGGAGGTGGCCACAGTCGGCACCCGTTTAATGCCAAATTGAGCGCCGTTCCCCTTGGTTTCGGTGTGTCCCAGGTGTGCCCCAAGCCGCAATCACGAGGGGGTGGAACCAAGGGCGCTGTCTCTAAGCGATTGATTTTGCTGAGGTAAAATGGTGGGCGATGCAGGGATTGAACCTGCGACCCTCCCCGTGTGAAGGGGATGCTCTCCCGCTGAGCTAATCGCCCGAGGCAAGGCCTCGATGGGGTTCGTTTAGGCAGCGTGGCGGCGCAAGTCAAGGCCGCCGTCTGGTCTCAGGCCGCCAGCGTCGGCGAAAGCAGCTCCACGGCCTCCCAAAGTTCCTCGAAATGGGAGATGATCTGGTCCGGGCCCAGTTCGCTCACATGGACGTCCGTATAGCCGAAATCCACCGCCACCACGGGCACGCCTGCCGCCTTGGCGGTGTCGATGTCGGTTTTCGAGTCGCCTACCATGACCGTGCGGCTGGCGACGCCGCCTGCGGCTTCGATGGTTGAGAGGAGGGCGCGGGGGTCTGGTTTCCACCAGGCGAAGGTGTCCTGTCCGCAGATCACGCGGAAGCGATCGGCGACGCCCAGCGCCGTCAGCAGCTTCACCGAGGGTTTCTCGATCTTGTTGGTGCAGACTGCGAAGCTGAAGCCGGCCGCCTCGAAACGGTTCAGCGCTTGCTCAACTCCAGGAAAAAGCCGCGAGTGAACGGCGATATTGGCCTCATAATAGCTAAGGAAGTCATGGAACAGGTCCTCCAGCCGCGCCGGGGAAATGTCGGATCCGCCATTCTCGAAGCCGCGCTTGATGAGGGTGCGGGCGCCCAGGCCCACCATGCGCCGGGCCTGCGCGTCGGTGACGGAGGGGAGGCCCTCGCGGGTCAGGATGAAGTTGAGCGTCGCCAGAAGGTCGTCTGCGGTGTCCGCAAGCGTGCCGTCGAGATCAAAAACGATGAGGGGAGCGGGGTGGGACATGTGACGCCGGGGCTAGCTTGACTGAGCCTTCGACGTATCTGCGAACGGGCGACGGAGCAAGCCGATCTCGTGTAAGATTGGCGTCGATTCGGCTTGCGCCTCTGTTATTCCGGCGTTTCCGCTTCGGGGTGCCTTGCGGCGCCGCCCAAGTTGAATTGCTTTTTGGCGCGTGGTTCGCTACCCCACCGGCATCCCTATTCTCAGGCTTCCAACCTCACGGCCCCCATGTCCGACGCTATCGAAAACGCCAAACGCCTCGCCGCGGCCAAAGCGGCGGATCTGGTGCGCCCCGGCATGCGGCTGGGGCTCGGCACCGGCTCCACCGCCCGTCATTTCGTCGATTTCGTCGGCGCGAAGGTGCGCGCGGGCATGGATCTGGTCTGCGTTCCAACCTCGGAGGCGACGCGGGCGCAGGCGCTGGCTCTGGGGATTACGCTCACCACGTTGGACGATACGCCCGAGCTTGATCTGACGGTCGATGGCGCCGATGAGTTCGATCCCGCCCTCAATCTCGTCAAGGGTGGCGGAGGCGCTTTGCTACGCGAAAAGATCGTGGCCGCCGCCTCGGCCCGCATGATCGTCATAACGGATCGTTCAAAGCAGGTTGACCGTCTGGGGCGTTTTCCGTTGCCGGTCGAGGTCGTGCCCTTTGGGCTTGAGGCCACCCGTCGGCTCATCACGAAAGTGGCGGGGCAAGTGGGCTGCATGGGCGCCATTCGCCTGCGCCACGACGCTGCGGGCCATGTTTTCGTCACCGATGGCGGTCACTACATCCTCGACTGCGCCTTTGGCGCCATTCCCGATGTCGCGGGTCTGGCGGCGGGGCTCGTATCCGTGCCGGGCGTGGTCGAACACGGACTTTTCATAGGTCTCGCCAACGCCATTATCGTGGCCGATGCGGCGGGCGTGGAGATCATGGGCGACCTCGATTGAGGCGCCTCCCTGATGGAGCGAAATCGATGACGGCATTTTCCATTCGTCTGAGCGGCGTCCTGCTTGCGGCCGCCCTCGCTGGGCCCATGACTGCGCATGCGCAGACCGCGCCCTTGCCCTCGGGTTCGTTTGTGCCGACGCAGTTGGCGCCGCCCGCAGCTCCCACGGCCTCGCACCTTGCGGTCGCGCGCGAACTGGTCGTCGCTTCCGGCCTCCCGCGCGCTTTTGGCGGGGTCGTTCCCGATCTCACTTCGAAGATGAGCGCCAACCTCGGCCAGACCCGTCCCGAACTCACCAATGACCTGAAGGCGACGCTCGATCAGCTTCAGCCCGAGTTCGCGACCTACTCCGGCGATCTCATCGATTTTGGCGCGCGCGTCTATGCGAGCGTGCTGAACGAGCAGGAATGCAAGGATGGGCTGACATTCTTCAAGTCGGCGGCGGGCAAGAAATTTGTCGATTCGCAGCCCGCCATCTTCGCCAACATGGGCCCGGCCATGAATGACTGGAGCAAGGCGGTTTCGGCGCGCATGTTCGAGCGCGTGCGCGCCGAGATGAAGAAAAAGGGCCACGAGCTCTGACCTTCCCCCAATGAGCTTTGGTATTGAGCTTTCGGTAATGATCGCCCACTGAAAAGGCCTGTCCCATGAGCGAATATGATGTCGATCTTTTCGTGATCGGGGCTGGCTCGGGTGGCGTGCGCGCCGGGCGCATCGCGGCCGGTTACGGCGCGAAGGTGATGGTGGCCGAAGAATACCGCATCGGCGGAACCTGTGTCATTCGTGGCTGCGTGCCCAAGAAACTCTACGCCTACGCCAGCCGCTTCGCCGACGACTTCGAGGATGCGGCGGGCTATGGCTGGACGATCCCGCAAAAGCCGGTCTTCGACTGGAGTAAGCTGGTCAGCGCCAAGGAAAAAGAGATCACGCGTCTGTCGGGCCTCTACAGCGCCAATCTTGGCCGCACGGGCGTCGAGATGGTCGCGAGCCGGGCTGAAGTGCTAGGCCCCCATCGGGTGAAGCTGCTGGCGGACGGGCGCGAGATTTCGGCGAAATATATTCTCGTGGCCACGGGCGGCGCGCCGGTGCTGGAGCCCGCCATTCCCGGCGTTGAATATTGCGTCACCTCCAACGAAGTCTTTGATCTCGAGGTCTTCCCAACGCGCCTCTTCGTCGTGGGCGGCGGCTATATCGCGGTGGAGTTCGCCAGCGTCTTCGCGCGGCTTGGAAGCGAGGTTCATCAGGCCATGCGCGCCGACAATGTGCTGCGCGGTTTTGATGAGGAGATGCGCGGCGGGGTGCGCGATGCGCTGACCCATGCAGGCGTACAGTTTCACTTCGGCGCGCTGCCGACGAAGATTGAGAAGATCGCAGATGGCTACCGCGTCACCCTGAGCACGGGCCAGGCGCTGGAGGTTGATCAGATCCTGCTCGCCACCGGCCGCAGGCCCCATACGAAGGGCCTTGGGCTCGAGAGTGCAGGCGTGGAGCTTGATGGCGCTGGCGCGGTGAAGGTGGATGCCCATTCGCGCACGAACGTGCCTTCGATCTATGCGGTCGGCGATGTGACCAACCGCGTCAATCTCACGCCCGTCGCCATCCGCGAGGGCCATGCCTTCGCCGATACGGTCTTTGGCGGCAAGGATGTGGTGGTGGGCTACGAGGCCATCGCAACGGCTGTCTTCACCACGCCCGAGATCGGCACGGTGGGCATGAGCGAGGGCGAGGCGCGCGCTGCTTTCGATGTGGTCGATATCTACAGCGCCAGCTTTTGGCCGATGAAGGCGACCCTCTCGGGCCGCGCCGAAAAGGTGATCATGAAGATCGTGGTGGACGGCAAGACCGACAAGGTACTGGGCGTCCATATCCTCGGCCATGACGCGGGCGAAATGGCGCAGCTGCTTGGCATCGCGGTGAAGATGGGCGCCACCAAGGCGGACTTCGACGCGACGATGGCGGTGCATCCCACGGCGGCTGAGGAGCTGGTGACGATGCGCACGCGCAGCGCGCGGTATGAGCGGTAGGGTGTGTCTCAGGCATTGTGCAGGTCGATGAACAGGATCGGGTCTGACCGCATGCGGTTGGTCTCGGTAGCCAGCAGCGTGAAGCCGCACCTCTGATAAAATCTCACGGCGTCCTGTTTCGCATCGACCACCACGAAACGGCAACCTACAGCCATGCTTATCCG
>CANBVC010000015.1 GCA_947372795.1 Beijerinckiaceae bacterium | reverse complement strand
CGCGCCATCTCCCGGGCAAGCCCAGCATCGTTGTCAAGAACAGCCCGGGCGGGGGCTCGACCTCCGGCGCCAATCTCTTCACCCAGATCGCCAAGCCCGATGGGCTGACGCTGCTGGCGAGCTCCGCCTCGACCCAGTTTCCCTATCTGCTGGGCGATCCGCGCGTGAAATACGACTACAAGGATTGGCGCGTGGTGCTGGCCGGCCCCACGGGCGGGGCGGCCTATGTCAGCGCCAAATATGGCGCGAAGTCCGTGCATGATATCGCCAAGCTCAAGGGGGTCGAATTGTTCTTCGCCAGCCCCGGGCCGACCGCGCTGGAGCTGGTGTCGCTGCTGGGCTTTAGGCAGCTGGGCCTCAATGTGAATCACATCTTCGGCGTGGTGGGCCGCGCGGAAGGATTGCTTGGCTTCGAGCGCGGCGAGTTCACTATCGATTCGCAGACGACCACTGCTTACCTGCGCCGCTCCGCCGGGCTGGTGCAGTCAGGCGATGCGGCGCCTCTGTTCAGTTGGGGAGTGCTCGACAAGAACGGACAGCTCGCTCGCGATCCCAACTTCCCCGATCTGCCGCATATCGGCGAGGCCTACGAGATCGTCCATGGCAAGAAGCCCTCAGGCATTGAATGGGACGCCTTCATGGCCTTCTTGATCTCGGGCTTTCCTGCGCAAAAACTGCTCGTGTTGCCCAAGGGCACATCAGATGAGCTTGTGGAAGCCTATCGCGCGGCGGTGCGCGAGATGTTGAAGGACCCGGAATATATCGCCAAACGTGACGAGGTGATCGGCGAATATGAGCAAGTCACGGATGCGGAGGCCGAGAAGCTCTACAAAGATGGCACCACGATTTCCCCAGAAGCGCGCGATTGGGTGCGCGAGTTTCTGGCGAAGACCTATCAGGTGAAGTTCGATTGAGCGGCTGGGGCTTTCGCCTCACCCCTTCCACAGCACATCCCCATTGATCTCGCCAATGGTGGGGCAGCCGACATAGGCCATGGTGCGGCGCAGTTCGTCCTTAAGGATCGCCATGGCCTTAGCCGCGCCCGCCTCGCCGCCCGCCGCCGTGCCATAGAGCGTGGCGCGGCCGGTGAGGACGAAGTCGGCGCCAAGCGCCAGACACTTCACAAGATCGCCGCCGCGTCGGACGCCGGAATCGACGATGACGCTGGCCTTGCCGTCGACCGCTTTCACGATGCCTGGCAGCACATCGAGCGTCGAGGGCGCGCTGTCGAGATTGCGTCCGCCGTGGTTCGAGACGACGACGCCATCCGCGCCATGCTCCACGGCCTTGCTTGCGTCTTCGGGGCGCATGATCCCCTTGATGATGAGCTTGCCCGGCCAGATGTCGCGCAAACGGTTCACATCGTCCCAGCTGACTGAGTCCGCGCGCAGAGCCTTCGCCTGGCTCGCTTTGCCCGTCATCTTGTCGCGATAAAGCGGCGGATAGTTTTCGTGGCGCGGCATGCCTCCGCCAAGGAGATAACGCGCCATGACCGTGAGCATCCACTCGGGATGCAGGGCCATATCGACGGCGCTTTTTAGATTGGCCTTGTAGGGCGTGTTGAAGCCGTTGCGCTTGTTGTGTTCGCGATTGGCGCCAAGGCCAATGTCGACCGTCCAGATCAAAGCCTCGAAGCCTGCGGCATGGGCGCGTTTGACGAGCTCATAGGAGAGCTGCTTCTCGCGCCACATATATAGCTGAAACCATGGGCGCCCGCCGATTTCGGCGATTTTCTCCATGGCGGTGTTGGAGCCGGTGGCTAGGGTGAAGGGTACGCCAGCGGCCGCGGCTGCCTTGGCGAGTTCAAGTTCGCCCTCGTGCCAGGTTAGGCCTGCTATGCCTGTCGGGGCGATGGCGAAGGGCAGGGAGGCGCGGGCGCCAAAGATCTGCGTGCTGGTGTCGATCTTGGAAACGTCGACCAGCACTTTATTCAGCAGCTTGGTTTCTCGAAGAAAGCGCCGGTTGTTTTCAAGCGAGACCATGTCCTCGGTGCCGAGGTCGAGATATTGAAACACCCCCTTGGGCAACCGCTTGCGCGCGACCTCGCGCAGGTCCGCGATATTGTAGCAGTGATCGAGCCGCCCCATGTGTCCCCCTTGGTCGCTTGTGACGGGACGATAGGCTTGAGGAGCCGCGCGCTCAAGCTGGGGAATTTATACTTATTTTATGTGTAATATAAATAATTCTACATTTCAACTTGATGTTTTAGTCTGAATGGGTAAATCTGGTTGGACAGAATTTTGGAGCATCCCATGGCCTCGCGCTTCCTGACCCTCGCCGCCGCAATCGCCGCGTCACTAGGCGCCTTTTCGGCCGCCGCCCAGACGCAGGTGCGCATTGGCGTCATTCCCGTGCTTGGCGTCGCGCCGATTTTCGTCGTCGACAAGGAAGGCTGGGCGAAGGAGGCGGGCTTCGATTTCAAGTTCACCACTTTCGAATCTGGCCCCAATATGATTCAGGCGCTGGCTTCGGGCACGCTCGATGTCTATGTGGCGGGCGTGGCGCCGCTTGGCGTCGCCCGCTCCAAGGGCATCGACATTCGCGTCGTCACCGCCACGGCGGTGGAGGAGATGACGGTCGCCGCCGGTCCCAAGCTCGCCCCGAGCTTCAAGCCCGGCGTTTCAGGCGCGCAGGCGCTCAAGGATTTCCGCGCCGCCAATGGCAAGCCCGCCCGCCTCGCCACCCAACCTCCGGGCTCGGTGCCGCATACGACGCTGGTTCATTGGCTGACGCAGGTGCTCAATGCTGACAAGGCCGATTATGAAATCGTGCCCATGGGCATCGACGCGACCCAGCAGGCGTTGCTCACCGGCGCTGTGGATGGCGCGACCATTCGCGAGCCCACCGATACGATCGTCCAGCAGCGCGACCCGCGCATCAAGGTCGTGGCGCTGGGTGGTGAAATGTTCCCCAACCAGCCCGGCACCGTGGTCGCCTTCTCCGGCGCCTTCCTCGCCAAGAACCAGGATGGCGTCCAGAAGATCGTCAACGCTCTTGTGAAGGCCGACGCTCTCATCAAGGCCGACCCCAAGCATGTCGCGCCTTTCGTCGAGGCGGCGCTCGGCAAGGGGCTCATCGATACGGCCACTATTGAGAAGGCGCTCACTTCGCCTGCCTCCAAATTCACCTCCGATCCCCGCCTCATCATGGACGCGACGGCCAAAATGCAGACCTATCAGGTCTCCATCGGCACGCTCGACAAGGATGTTCCTCTCGATGGCCTCTTCGACACCTCCTTCTATGAGAAGGCGGCGCAGAAGTAGCAGACCAGACCAGCGCGCATTTGACAGTCGGCCTTGCACGGTGCAGATGCGCGCGGTCCAGTCTGGAGAGAAAGCATGACCTTCAAGAAACTTGTGGCGATGACGGTGGCCGCCGTTTCTCTTTGTGGCCTATCTGGCGTCGCCAGCGCGCAGTCTGTGGCTGATTTCTACAAGGGCAAGACTGTCACCATCATGATTGGCTATGGTCCCGGCGGCACGGATGATGTCTGGGCGCGGCTCATCGCCAAATATATCGGCGAGCATATCCCCGGCAAGCCGACGGTCGTCGCCAGCAACGTGCCGGGCGCAGGCAGCCTTCTGCTCGCCAATCAGGTTTACAACACCCAGCCTAAAGACGGCACGGTCATCGGCCTGATCAACCGCGGCGTGCCCTTCGAGCCCCTGCTTGGCGGCACGGGCACGCGCTTTGATCCCATGAAGTTCAACTATATCGGCAGCCCCGATCGCGACACGCCCGCCTGCGTGGTGCGGATGGATGCGCCGGTGCAGACCATGACGGATCTCTTGACCAAGGAATATATCGTCGGCGCGACGGGATCTGGCTCCGACAGCCAGCTTTATCCTGAAGTGCTGGCCAATATGCTCGGGGTGAAGATGAAGATCGTGCAGGGCTATCCGGGCTCGCGCGATATTCTGCTCGCCACCGAGCGCGGCGAAGTGCAGGGCGGTTGCGTGAGCTACGACACGATCGTTCGCGACATCATGTATCGCGAGAAGCGTTCGCGCCTTCTTTTCCAGGCCGCCTTGAAGCCTGACGATCGCATGCCCGAAGTGCCGATGATCAACGATTTGGCCAAGACCGAAGAGCAGAAGAAGGCGCTTGAGCTATTCCTGCAGCGCACGCTTGTTGGGCGTCCTTTCGTGATGGCGCCGGGCGTGCCCACCGATCGCCTCGAAGCCATTCGAAGCGCCTTTGAAGCGGCTTTGAAGGATCCGGGACTTGCAGCCGATGCACGTGTCGCGAACGTCAACACTCATTACGTGGCGCCTGCTGAGCTGATGAAGATCATCTCTGATTCCTACGCCTCCCCGCCCGCCACTGTGGCGGCTGTGAAGAAGGCGCTTGGGCGCTGAAAGGACTCACTTGCGTCAGAAGCCACTGCTACTGTCAGCCCTTGGGCTTCTGACCTTTCTTCTGGTCTGGGAGATCGTTCCCAGACTGGGATTTATTCCACGCTCGCTCGCGCCAGCGCCCAGCGACCTGCCCGCCGCCTTCCTGCGGGAGTTTCGCAGCGGTATCTGGTTTGAAATGGTGCTCCTCAGCCTTGATCATTATCTGATCGGCTTCGCCTGGGGCGCTGGGCTTGGCGTCATCTTCGGCGTGCTGACGGGCATGTATCTGAACATCGAATGGGCGCTCGCCTGGGTGGTGCGCCTGTTGCGGCCGATTCCGAATCTCGCCTGGGCGCCCTTCGCCATCATATGGTTCGGTGTTGATCAGGCGGCGGCGGTCTTCATCATCTCCATCGGCGTGTTCTGGATCGTATTCTTCGCGGCTCAGGGCGCGATCAGGGGCGTCGATCGCGAGCTGATTGAGCTTGCCGAGGCGTTCGGTTTTCGCAGCGGGCCGGAGCGGCTGGTGAAGGTGCTGCTGCCGGCGGCGACGCCGGGCATTCTGGTTGGACTGCGCACGGCGCTTGGGCAAGCGTGGATGGCCGTGGTGGCCGCCGAGCTATCCGGCGTCAGCGGGCTTGGCTCACGCATGATGCAGGCCTCAAGCCTGCTCGCGACAGATATCGTCGTCGTCTACATGCTCACCATGGCGGTCCTTTATGGCTTTATGGATGCGGGCTTCGTCTTTGCGCAATCGAGGTTGATGCGATGGAAGCCGTGACGGGAAAAGCGATGAACGCGGAGCCCGCCATATCCATCAAGGGCCTTAGCCTGTCCTTCGAACAGGACGGGCGGCGCACCGATGTTCTGCGCGGGCTCGATCTGGATATCGCCCGCGGCGAATTCGTCGCCATCGTCGGCTCATCGGGCGTCGGCAAATCGACCCTGCTGCGCGTACTGATGAAGCTGGCGCGTCCGACCGAAGGGGCAGTCTCGATCAACCCCGACCCCGCCGCCCACACTGCGCTCGCCCTCGTCTTTCAGGACGCGCGCCTGCTGCCATGGCGGCGCGTTCTTGCCAATGTCGCTTTCGGGCTGGAGAAAGTCAGCGCCACACGGGCGGAGCGGCGAGAAAGGGCTTTGGCTGCGCTCAAGCTTGTCGGGCTGGACGCGCTCGCCGACCGTTGGCCTCATCAACTATCGGGTGGGCAGCGCCAGAGGGTTGCTTTGGCGCGGGCGCTTGCTGTGGACCCCTCGATCCTGCTGATGGACGAGCCCTTCAGCGCGCTCGATGTGGCGACCCGCGAAAATCTTCAGGACGAGTTGATCCGCATCCGCGCGCAGACGGGCAAGACGATCCTGTTCGTCACCCACGATATCGACGAGGCCGTCTATCTCGCCGACAAGGTGGTGGCGTTGGGGGGCAAGCCGGGCGAGGTGCGGGCAGTTCGAACCATCGCGGAGGCGCATCCACGCAACCGAAGAAGCCTTCAGCTTGCCGAGATAGCTCAGGCGGTAAAGGCGGAAATCACGGCGGAGGCCGCCGCCGCGCGCGACGACTGGGTGATTTAAAGGCTGCGGCGATTCTCCCGCCGGGCCATATCGACTAATTGGGCGCCCGTTGGGTTAGGGGTCCTTGGGGCATTGGTCCAATTCGGAATTCTATTTCAACGACTTAATAATCTTGAGCCTGTCCTTGACACGAAAAGGCCACGCCAATATGGTCCGCACGGCTCATATAGGGCTTTTTTGTCTTATGAATCCTGCCGGTTTGCGCCGGTTTGGGTCCTTCCCCGCGACGGGATTGTCTGGTTTGCGTGGACACGCCGCTGTATAAATCGGCCGTCCGAAACCCCGCATGCGGGAGAGAACCATGGCGAAGCCGAACGGCGATCAGGAAGATCGAGATCTGAAGGCGCGACTCGAGGCTCTCTCGACCGCGCTGAACGACAAGCGCAGCGACTCCAGCGCCGCGCAGGACGAAAAAGACGTGCATGTGACCCGGACTGGACAAGCGATGAGCCTCGGCTTTCGCGTCTTGGCCGAATTCGTGGCGGGTGTGGTCGTCGGCGGCTTTCTTGGCTGGCAGATCGATTTGTGGCTCGACACAGCGCCGTTCGGCCTTATCGTTTTCCTCGCTCTGGGGACGGCGGCGGGGTTCTGGAATGTCTACAAACTCGCCGCTTCGACGACGTCGGGCTGAGTTGAGAGCCGCTGATGCGGCGGAATTTGAGACGCCGCATTTTGCGGCACTGGTGCAACGGCGCGCGATGCGCGGACGCAAGAGGATCTGACCGTGGCGGCTTCGGAACAGGCTAACGACCCGATCCATCAATTCATCGTGACGCCGCTCATGTCAGAGCATATTGGCGCCGCGTCTTTCACTAACGCCTCGCTGTTCATGGTGGTTGTGTCGCTGGCGGTCACCTATTTGATGGTGCTCGGCACCTCAAGCAAGGCGGTTGTGCCTGGCCGTCTGCAGGCTGCTGCTGAAATGGCCTATGAATTCGTCGCCTCGACCGTGCGCGGCACCATGGGCCAGGAAGGGATGCGGTTCTTCCCCTTCGTCTTCTCGCTCTTCATGTTTGTCATCTTCTCCAACATGATCGGCCTGATACCCTACACCTTTACGGTGACGAGCCAGATCGTCGTGACCTTCGCTTTCGCAGCGCTCGTCATCGGCGCGGTCATCATCTATGGCGTGATGCGTCATGGCTCGCATTTCCTGCACCTCTTCGTGCCGTCGGGCGTGCCTGCCTTGCTGCTGCCTTTCATCGTGCTGATCGAGATCATCTCTTTCGTGTCGCGTCCTGTGTCCCTCTCGGTTCGTCTCTTCGCGAATATGCTGGCGGGCCACATCACCCTTAAGGTCTTCGGCGCCTTCGTCGCCATGATGCTTGGCGGCGGCGCTCTGGCGGTGGTTCTCTCGCCCCTGCCGCTGATCGCCATCGTGCTGCTCACCGCTTTCGAGCTTCTCGTCGCGGTGCTTCAGGCTTACGTGTTCGCCATTCTCACTTGCGTTTATCTGAACGACGCAATCCACCCGGGCCACTGATAAATATCAACAACTGAACGGTCGGCTCAAAAAACCAACCTCAAGGAGTTTTCATATGGATCCCACCGCAGCCAAGTACATCGGCGCCGGCATCGCCGCCATCGGAATGGGCGCCGCCGCCATCGGCGTGGGCACGATTTTCGGCAACTTCCTCTCGGGCGCCCTGCGCAACCCGTCGGCCGCTGACGGCCAGTTCGGCCGCGCGTTCATCGGCGCCGCGCTCGCGGAAGGCCTCGGCATCTTCGCGTTCCTCGTCGCGCTGATCCTGCTCTTCGTGGTGAAGTAACCACGTTGGCCCGCGCGCTTGGCGTGCGGGCCTTTTCCCTTTTCAGGTGATTCTGACGGATTGATCTCATGGCGACTGAACACTCGGCCGGGACCCAGGCCCACGGCGGCGCGGCCCATTCGGACGTGTTTCCTCCCTTCGACACCAACCATTTCAGCTCGCAGCTTGTCTGGCTCGCGCTCACCTTCGGCGCTCTCTATCTCCTGATGTCGCGCATCGCTCTTCCGCGGGTCGCTGCGATCCTTGAAGACCGCCAGGCCACCATTTCAGGCGATCTCGATCATTCGGTCGCCATGCAGAAGCAGGCGCAGGATGCTGTCGTCGCTTGCGAAGATCTTCTCGCCAACGCCCGCGCCCGGGCGCAGGCTCTCGCCGAAGCAACCCATCTCAAGCTCGCTGAGGAAGCCGTCGAGACTCGCAAGTCTCTCGAACACAGTCTCAAGGAAAGTCTTGAGGCCGCCGATGTGCGCATCGCCGCCGCAAAGGCGCGCGCCATGCACAATGTCGAAGAGATCGCGGCCGAGGCTGCTGCAGCCATCGTCCAGCAATTGACGGGGCAAGCGCCCGATGCAGCCAGCATCGCCAGCGCCATCGCCGCCGGCCACACAGCCTGAGCGGAGTCGAAAGATGGAACTGAACGCAGAACTCTTCGTAGCCATCGGCTTCGTGCTCTTTCTGGCGATGCTCGGCTATCTGGGCGTGCACAAGACAATCACCGCCGCCCTCGACGGCCGTATCTCCAGCATCACCCATGAGCTGGAGGAGGCTCGTCGCCTGCGCGCTGAGGCCAAGGCCTTGCTCGCTTCCTATCAGCAGAAGCTCAAGCACGCCGAGGAACAGGCCGCAGCTATCGTTGATCAGGCGCGTCTGGAATCGGAGCTGCTCGCCAAGGAAACCGCGCAGCGCATGGTCGACTTCGTCGAGCGCCATCGCAAGCAGGCTGAAGCGCAGATCCTGATGGCCGAGTCTCAGGCGACTTCTGAAGTTCGCGCTGCGGCTGTCGACGCTGCGGTACGCGCCGCCGAAATCATCTTGCGCCAGCAGACAGCCGGCGCTGACGGAAACGGCATGATCGCCAAGGGCATCGATGACGTGAAGCGTTTGATGAACTGATCTTCGCCAGCAGCGAATAAACAAAAGCCCCGGAGCAACCTGCTCCGGGGCTTTTTTGATTCAGGGGCGTCGTCGCCGGGGCGACGGCGGATCATTCCGCCGCGATCAGCTCTTCGGCCTGTCCCAGATCCACACTCACGAGCTGCGACACGCCGCGCTCGGCCTGCGTCACGCCGAATAGGCGGTCCATGCGGGCCATGGTGATGGGATTATGGGTGATGGTCACGAAGCGCGTATCGGTGCGCTTGCGCATTTCTTCGAGCAAGTCGCAGAAACGCTCCACATTGGAATCGTCGAGTGGTGCGTCCACTTCGTCAAGCACGCAGATCGGCGAGGGATTGGTGAGGAACACCGCGAAGATCAGCGACATGGCGGTAAGCGCCTGTTCGCCGCCCGAGAGCAACGTCATGGTCTGCGGCTTCTTGCCTGGCGGGCGAGCGAGAATTTCGAGGCCAGCTTCCAGCGGATCGTCCGATTCCACCAGTTGCAGCTCTGCGGCGCCCCCGCCAAAGAGCGTCGTGAATAGCTCCTTGAAATGGCCATTTACCACCTCGAAGGCCGCGAGCAGGCGTTCGCGCCCCTCCTTGTTGAGGCTCTGGATGGCGATGCGCAGTTTGCGGATGGCCTCGGTCAGATCGTCGCGTTCGGTGGTGAGCTGGGTCTGCTTCTGCTCGACTTCCTGAAGCTCGTCATCGGCGCGCAGATTGACGGCGCCAAGTCGCTCACGATCCTGCTTCAGGCTATCGAGCTTGCGCTCGACGACATCCAGCGCGGGCAGCGCCTCGTCGGCTGTCACGCCCGCTAGCTCTGCGAGCGCATGGGGCTCGCATTCAAGGTTTGTCGCGATGTCGCGCACGATGGACTCATGCCGCGCGCGCAGGCCCTCAAGCCGCGCTTCGGTGCGTGCGCGCTCCTCACGGGAGGCGCTCATGCCGTCAAGGCAGGCGCGGGCCAGTTTGTCTGCTTCGGTCAGGCCGGTTTCCGCGGAGGCGCGGCGGTCGGCCGCCTCCTTGCGGGCCTGATCGGCGGCCTCGATTTCATTCATCAACGCGCGGCGCTTCTGCAGGAAGAGGTCGGGCGCCTCCGCGAGCGTCTCCTGCTCCTCGCGCGTCTCTTCGATACGGGTTTGAAAATCGTCAATCTGACGGGTGGCGCGGCTGCGCCGATCATCCCAGGACTGGCGTTCAGTGGCGATGGCTTGGCGGCGCTGCTCGCGGATCTGGCTTTCGCGCACCATGCCCTGCACGGCGGCGCGCGCCTCTGCCGCTTCGGCCCGGGCTTGCGCTGCGCCAGCGCGGGCGCGGTCGAGGCGTCCGGTAAGCTGGGTAGTCGGCGCCAATTCGGTCAGGGCCTGTTCGGCGCGCTCCTTCTTCTGCGCAGCCTCATTGCGGCTTTGCGAGAGGCGCGCGGCGGCTTCCGACAGTGCGGAGAGGCGAGAGGCGACCTGCGCGCGACGACGCTCAAGTCCGACGGAGCGCTCGCGCGCCTCTTCGACGAGGCGCAGGCTGGCGCGGGCGGCCTGACGGGCCTCGCCCTCGGCGCTGGCGGCGGCGCGCAGGACAGCCTGCCGACGCTCGGCCTCGCTCTTGAGCGTATCAGCCTCGGCGCGGGCGCGGGCGGCCTCTATCGTCAGTTCGCCAAGTCTGTTCTTTTCAACGAGGCGCTTGGCGGCGGGGGTCGGCGCTTCGGCGGCGGCGGTGAAGCCGTCCCAGCGCCACAGGTCGCCCTCTTTAGAGACAAGCCGCTGGCCTGGCTTGAGAAGCTTCTGCAACTGCGCGCCATCGCCGCGCAAAACCACGCCGATCTGGGCGAGGCGGCGGGCGAGGGCTGGCGGCGCCTGCACCAGCTGCGCGAAAGCCTGAACGCCGGGCGGTAGCGCCGGATCGCTCGAGGGGTCGCCGGTCAGCGCCCAGTGGGCGGGGGCGGAATCGTTCACCGATGCGTCGAGATCATCGCCAAGGGCTGCGCCAAGCGCGGCCTCATAGCCCTTCTCGACGGTCATTTCTGCGACCACGGGGGGCCAGAGCTCGCTAGCGGCGCTGGCGAGCAGGTTGCTGAGGGTGCGGACCTCGGTCTCAAGGCGCTGCGCCTTGCGCTCGACCTCAGCCAGTGGGCCACGTCCCTCGGCTTCCGCCGCGCTCGCCTCCGCATGGGCTTGCTCGGCCGCCAAAACGGTTTCTTCGGCGGTCTGGGCTGCGTCCTGCGCCATGGCGAAGGCCTCGGCGGCCTCCATCAATTCGTCGTCGCCGCCAGCGCTTTCCTTGAGGGCGACGAGCTCGTTTTCGACACCCGCCAGCTCCTGCTCGAAACGGTTGAGCTGCCGCGCCTCTTCGCCAAGCGCCTGTTCAAGCGCGCCGCGGCGGGCGTTTATGTCTGACAGGGCGGTCTGGGATTCGGCGAGCTTGCGCTCTGCGTCGGCCAGCGCCCCTTCGGCGTCG
The DNA here is from genome assembly GCA_947372795.1 of Beijerinckiaceae bacterium. GTDB lineage: Bacteria > Pseudomonadota > Alphaproteobacteria > Rhizobiales > Beijerinckiaceae > Terripilifer. The sequence goes on along the minus strand of CANBVC010000015.1, from coordinate 16,153 downwards.
GCCAGCGTCGCCTTGGCGTCGAAATCCATGTCGGCGGAGGATTCGGCCTGCGCCGCGAGATCCTCGGCTTCGGTGTCGAGCTTCGCCAACACATTGGCCGCGTCGTCGATCAGGGCGGTTTCGCGGGCGAGGTCGCGGGTTAGCTGGGCGATGCGGCGCTCCAGCTCGGCCGCGCGCTCCCCGGCGCGCTTCTCCTCGCCCTCAAGCTGCTCGCGCGCCATTATGAGGCGTTGCAGCACGGCGCCGGCCTTGCCCTCTTCGTCGCGCAGGCCGGGCAGGCCGTGTGCGGCGATGGCTTGCAGGCGCGCAGCCTCCGCCTGCTGGCGGGTGCGCTCGGCGACCTCTAGCGTATCGGCTTCGAGCTTGCGCTCGGCCTGATTCAGGTCGCTCGTCAGCTCCTTATGAGCGATGTGGTAGACAAGCGCCTCCTGCCGGCGGATATCGGCGGCGAGATTTTTGTAGCGCGACGCCTGCCGGGCCTGACGCTTCAGGCTCTCGCTCTGGCTGTCGATCTGCTTGATGATGTCTTCGAGGCGGTTGAGGTTTTCCTCCGCCGCTTTCAGCCGCAGCTCAGCCTCGTGGCGGCGCGAGTGCAGGCCCGCGATGCCGGCGGCTTCTTCGAGAATGCGGCGGCGCTGCTGGGGCTTGGCGGAAATGATCTCGCCGATCTGCCCCTGCCGCACCATGGCGGGGGAGCGCGAGCCGGTCGAGGCGTCGGCGAAGAGAAGTTGCACGTCGCGGGCGCGCACTTCCTTGCCATTGACCCGATAGGTCGAGCCCGCCTCGCGCTCGATGCGGCGGGTGACCTCAAGGGTTTCGGCGTCGTTGAAGGCGGCGGGGGCGGTGCGGGAGGAATTGTCGAGCACAAGGCCGACTTCAGCCGTATTGCGCGCCGGGCGGCCGCCCGAGCCCGAAAAGATTACGTCGTCCATGCCGGACGCGCGCATGTTTTTATAGGAGTTTTCGCCCATCACCCAGCGGAGGGCTTCCACGAGATTGGATTTCCCGCAGCCGTTAGGTCCGACAATGCCCGTCAGTCCGGCTTCAAAGATGAAGTCGGTCTGCTCGCAAAAGCTCTTGAAACCGACGATGCGCAGCCGGTCAAATTTCATCAGCCCTAGTCCCATACGCGAACAAGAAGAGGCGGCTTCCCCATGGGAAGGCCGCAATCGGTCCCTTGTAAGGCGTCACAAGATGCTGCGCGGTGCAAGCTTGGGCATAGTTTTTCCTGTGTGAAACCCTTGTTTCACATGGATTCAGCCCTTCAGCAGGGGCTCTAGCTGGCTGTCCATTTCGGCGGGCGAAAGGGCGCCGCTGACCTTCTTGCCATTGATGAAGAAGGTCGGGGTGGAATCCACGCGGAACTGCTTGGAGGCTTTCTCGAAGACATCGTTCACTTTGGCGTAGAGGGCCTTGTCCTGTAGGCAGGCGTCGAATTTTTCCTGGCTCATGCCGGTCTGGCGGACGAGGGTGGTCAGGCCCTGCAGGGGCTTGTCCGAGAAGGCCCAGTTTTTCTGCTGGGAGAAGAGCAGGCCGATCATGGCCTGGCGCTTGTCGCCCGCGCAGCGCGCCACCATAAAGCCCGCCACGGCGATGGGGTCGAATGGGAATTCCCGTAGGGTGAAGCGCACCTTGCCCGTGTCGATATATTTCGACTTCAGCGTGGGGTAGGTCGTCTCGTGGAAATGCGCGCAGTGGCTGCAGGTCATGGAGGCGTATTCGATGATGGTGACGGGTGCGTCCTTGGAGCCCTCCCAGACGTCGGGAAGAGCGCCTTCCGCCATCAATTCGGCCATGGGTACGGAGCCGTTGGCCTGCGCCAAGGCGGCGCCAGGCAGCAGCAGAGCGCCAGCGGCGAGCCCCGCCGTCTCCAGAAACGCCCGACGAGTCTTCAGCGGGGACGAGATCATGGGTTTTCCTTCACGGCTGCGCCCCGGCGACACGGGAGCGTCTCATTCGAAATGCTGTGCGCGAATGTGGCAAGAACGCGCGTCCGGGGCAAGGGCGGCGGTTACTTTAAGGGTGGTTTGGTCAGCACGCGCGCGCCAAGCCGGGTCAGAGCCTCTCGCAGCCCGTCATCTGTAACGCCTTCGGAGAGCTTGCCCGCAGCGGCGATAGCCTCCGCCGATGGCGGCGGCGGGCCTGCCGGGGCCTTGGCGCGGCGTTCGACCGGGCCTTGCCGCAGGGCGATCTTGCCGACGCAGCGCCAGCCGAGCCGTGCGTTGATGCGCTCGCACAGGATCGCAGCGACATGTTGCACCTCGATGGCGAAGGCGCCCTCAACGCGCAGAATCAGCGTCGCAGGCTCGGCGGGCGCGTCTGGAGAGCGCTTGGGTCCGCGTGAGGGCCATTGCAGCTTGAGGGGCTCCGTGACAGCGCAAAGCCGCTCGCCCGCGATCTCATCCCAGTTGAAAATGACGTCGCTCTCGCCGAAGCCTTGCTTGGCAAGCAGCGGATCGATCGTGTCGCCGATGAGATCGGCGAGCGGCCTTGCGGCGCGTCGGTAGAGGGGGCGTTTGATTGGAGCGGCCATGCGACCACCCTTATCACATCCCGCCCGCTTTCGCTCGGCTCCCGAACCCATTACACCCCAGCCATGAACCCGCCTGACCCACAAGCCCTGCTGCATTGGTATGACCGCCACCGGCGCGTGCTGCCGTGGCGTGCGCCGCCGGGGCGGCTGGCTGACCCCTATGCGGTCTGGCTCAGCGAGATCATGCTGCAACAGACCACCGTTCCGGCGGTGAAAAGCTATTTCGAGAAGTTTCTCATCCTCTGGCCAAGGGTCGAGGATCTCGCCGCCGCGCCGGTCGATGATGTGATGAAGGCCTGGGCGGGGCTTGGCTATTATTCCCGGGCGCGCAATCTGCACGCCTGCGCGCAATTGGTGGCGGGAGACCATGGCGGGCGCTTTCCCGACACCGAAGCAGGCCTCGTCGCCCTGCCGGGGATCGGTCCCTATACGGCGGCCGCCATCGCTTCCATCGCCTTCGAGCGCCGGGCTGTGGCGGTCGACGGCAATGTGGAGCGCGTCGTGTCGCGGCTTTTCGCCATCGCGACCCCCATGCCCAAGGCCAAGCCCCTGATTAAGGCGGCGGCGGAGCGGTTGTGGCCGCAGCAGCGCCCGGGCGATTTCGCGCAAGCCCTCATGGATCTTGGCTCTTCGCTCTGCTCGCCCCGCCGTCCCGCCTGTTCGCTCTGCCCGTTTCACGGCGCCTGCGCGGCCTCGCAGGCGGGGCAGGCGGAGCTTTATCCGGTGAAGGCGCCAAAGGCCGAGCGGCCTTCGCGTGCGGGCGCGGCTTTCTTTCTTGAGCGGACCGACGGCGCTGTTCTCGTGCGCACCCGCCCGCCGAAAGGCCTGCTTGGCGGCATGACGGAAATCCCCGGCTCCCCCTGGAGCGCCGATTTCGACCCCGCGCAGGCGCTGGACCACGCGCCCGCGCCTGGAAAATGGGCGCGCTTACCGGGCGTGGTCGAGCATGTCTTCACCCATTTCGCGCTGCGCCTCACCGTCTTTCGCGCCGCAGCCCGTGCTGGCGTCAATACGCCCGAGGGTTATCGCTGGGCGCTAAAGGACGATCTTGACGGGGAAGCCCTGCCAAGCGTCATGCGCAAGATTGTCGCCCATGTGCGGGCGCAAGGAGAAAAATGATGGCGAAAAAGGATGCGTCCTTCACTCTTGTGATTGGCGAAGACGAGATGCGGGCGGGCCTCGCCGGCCGGCTTCTCACCCTGCCGATCAACAAGGGCGTCGATGAAGAGGGCGATCCGGTGCTTGTGGTCGATATCGATGGCGCGGATGTCTGGGACGATGGTTCGGAACTCGCGATGAAGGATTTGCAGAAGCTGCTGGAGCGGATCGAGGCTGAATGCGAGGCGCGCGACATCGAAATTGAATTTGAGTGACAGCGCAGCCTTTGGCTGGAATGATGACGATCAATCATGGGAGGTAATGAATGACGGGGACGCAAAAGCCGGCCTATGACCGCGCGTCTGAAGATCTTGGCAATATCGTCAATCTCGGCCATGTGAATTTCCGCGTGCCGGATCAGGGTCTCGCGACGTCTTTTTATATGAGCGGCCTTGGCCTCACGCGCGATCCCTTCATGATGACGGGCGTCAGCAATATGTGGGTGAATATTGGCGATAGCCAGTTTCATCTGCCGACCGGCCCCGCGACCGTCGCCGATGGTGTCTTAACCGGCCTAGTCGTTCCTGATCTTGCAGACCTCGCCGTACGCCTGGAACGGGTGCGCAAGGAGCTTGAGGGCACGAAGTTTGATTTTCGCAGCGTGGAGGATCGCGTCGAAGTGACTTGCCCATGGGGTAATCGTTTTGATTGCTATGCGCCCGATCGCCAGCGCTTTGGCCCTTATCGCCAATTGATGTCCTTCGTGCGCTTCGAAGTTCCACGCGGCTCCGCTGCGCCCATCGCCCGGTTTTATCGCGAGGTCATGGGTGCTGTGTCCAGGTTTGATCATGGCGAGGCGCGCGTTTCCTGCGGTCATCATCAGACGATGATCTTCGCAGAATGCGATGCGCCCAAACCCGCTTGCCACGATCATCACGTGCAGTTTTATCTCGCCGATTTTTCGGGGCCTTATAACCGCATGAAGGGCATGGGGCTGCGCATCAATGAATCGAGCCAGTGGCAATATCAGATCGTTTCGATCCCGGACATGGCGAGCGGCGCGGAAATCTTCCCGCTCGACCACGAAATACGCTCCATGACTCACCCGATGTTTGGCCGCCAACTCATCAACCGCAATCCCGCGCAGGCCATCTTCAGTTACGCGGCCGGGCAAGACGAATTGAACTGGCGCATGAGCGAGCCCATGCGGCGCGACCGGAAGGAATAGTTCATTTGCTAGGCGCTGTTCTTTCGTTTCTCGCGGCCACATTTTTTGCGCTCAACAATGCGACGACGCGACGGGGTGTGCTGACCGGATCGGTCGCGCAGGCCATGGCGATCACCGTGCCCATGGGAGTGCCGCTGTTCTTCCTGCTGCTGGTGGTCTTCGGCCAATTGGGCGTGTTGGCGCTATTGTCCTGGTATGCGATCTCTTTGCTTTCACTGGCAGGCGTGTTGCATTTCGTCTGGGGGCGTTATTGCAATTATCGCGCGTCGAAGGCCATTGGTGCCAATCTGCAGGGCCCTGCGTCACAGTCTGATATCGTTCTCACGCTTGCGCTCGCCGTGTGGTTTCTGGATGAGAAGCTGACGCCGCTCAGAGTGCTTGGCATTCTGCTCGTCATCGGCGGCCCGCTTGTGACCATGGTTGGCGACTTGCGGGCGGCTAGGAAATCCCCAGAGCCTCCCTCAAAGAGCGGGTTCCAGCCCAAATATTTCGAGGGTTATCTTTTCGCGGTGCTTTCGGGGACAGGCTATGGACTCAGCCCCATCCTGGTTCGTCTCGCCTTGCGCGATTCCGGCCTCGGGATCGGCGGAGGTTTGGCCGGCGGCTTCGTGTCCTATCTGGCGGCGGCCCTCTTCATTTCACTCTTCGCCTTCGTGCCGGGTCGGATCGCCCATGTCCGCAACCTTGATCCACGCACGCGCAACTGGTTCATCGCCAGCGGCCTGACGGTGATGCTCTCGCAGATGTTCCGTTATCTCGCCTTGTCGGTTGCGCCTGTGACCGTGGTGCAGCCGATCCAACGTTTGTCGCTCGTGCTGCGGTTTTTCTTTGGTTATCTGATCAACCGCGACCATGAAGTCTTCGGCCGCAAGGTCTGGGTCTCGACGGCGGTTTCGCTCATCGGCGCGGTGCTGTTGTCGATCAGCATAGAACAGGCGGCGGCCGTTTTGCCGCTGCCTGACTGGCTGGTGAATGTTCTGAAGATCGAGTGGCCCTGACGATCGGCGGAGGTTTACTCCGCCGCATCCTTCATGGTGACGCGGATCTGGGCGCGAAGGGCGTCGATGGGCTTTAATCCGCCCTTTGTCTCGAAGTGCCAGAATGTCCAGCCGTTGCAGGCGGGAAGGCCCTGCGCCAGGGCGCCCATCTTGTGGATGGAGCCGACCATCTGGTTGAGGCTCAAGGCGCCATCGGCGCGCACGGTGGCCTTGTAGCGGCGTTTTTCATCGCACAGCGTCGCGCCGGGCTTCAGAAGCCCCATTTCGACGACGCTTGCAAAAGCCACGCGCGGCTCGCTGCGTTTTGCGGGGGCGAGGGCCAGCGCGTCTTCAGGCAGGGGTTCGACAGCGTCTATCCTTGCGCGCGCGGCGGCGGCATAGGTCGTGTCGCGCTCGATGCCGATGAACTTGCGCCGCAGCCGACGCGCCACTGCGCCCGTGGTGCCTGAGCCGAAGAAGGGATCGAGCACGAGATCGCCGGGATTGGAGGCGGACAGAACCACGCGCGCCAGCAAGGCCTCGGGCTTTTGTGTCGGATGGGTCTTGCGTCCCTTCGCATCCTTCAGGCGCTCGGCGCCGGTGCAGATCGGCAGGAACCAGTCGGAACGCACCTGGCAATCTTCATTACCTGCTTTCAGTGCGTCATAGTTGAAGGTGTAGCTCTTGGCGGCGGGGTCACGTGAGGCCCAGATCATCGTTTCATGGGCGTTGGTGAAGCGACGGCCGCGGAAGTTCGGCATCGGATTGGCCTTGCGCCAGACGATGTCGTTGAGAATCCAGAAGCCCAGATCCTGCATGATCGAGCCGACGCGGAAGATGTTGTGATAGGAGCCGATGACGAAAATGGTCGCATCGGGCTTGAGGACGCGGCGCGCCTCTTTCAGCCACTGGCGTGTGAAGTCGTCATAATGAGCGAAGCTGGCGAATTTGTCCCAGTCATCGTCGACAGCATCGACCACGCTCTGGTCGGGGCGCGACAGGGCGCCTTCGAGCTGCAGATTATAGGGCGGATCGGCGAAGATAAGATCAACGCACCCGTCGGGGAGCTTTGCGAGCTCCTCAAGACTATCGCCGATGATGATTTCATCGACGGGCGCGGATTTGCGCACGGCGGGGGGCCGGGCCGTTATCCCGTTACGCGAGACCTGAATCCGGGATTTCGAGCCGGCGACCCCGGCGTGAGCGATACGCATGATACTGACACCGGTTACACAACTGACCGGGCGAATATGCTCAGGGCTTGGTGAAGACTGGTTTAAGGGCGCAAGAAATCTGTGTCCCTTTTTCGAACGTGCCAAAACGGCATAGGGGACGGCGCCCTGCCGTTTACTTCTGAAAGAGGTTTGGTGTTTCGTCCGATGGTTCCAATGGCCAGACGGCGCGCACCGGGGCGAAGCTGCGCCTGTGCCAGGGGCAGGGGCCATGAGCCTTCAGCGCGGCGAGATGGGCTGGCGCGCCATAGCCCATATGCGTCTTGAAGCCGTAGTGCGGATAGGTCTCATCAAGACGCACCATCAGACGGTCGCGCGTGACCTTCGCCACAATGGACGCCGCAGAGATCGAAAGGCTGATGGCGTCGCCCTTCACGATCGTTTGGGTGGCGCAGAAGAGATCGCGCGGGCTGGCGTTCCCATCGATCAGGGCATGGACCGGGCGGATCGCCAGAGCTTCCAGCGCCCGGCGCATGGCGAGAAAAGTGGCGTTGCGGATATTGAGCCGGTCGATTTCCTCAACGCTGGCGAGGCCGACGCCTATGGCGAGCGCCCGCGCGCAGATGAGATCGAACAATTCATCACGCGCCGCGCTCGATAGCTTCTTGGAATCCTCAACGCCGCGCGGCAGTTTCCGAGGGTCGAGGATGACGGCGGCGGCGCTGACTGGCCCCGCCAGCGGTCCACGGCCCGCCTCGTCGACTCCCGCCACGGGCCAGAGCCCTGAGCGGATCAGCGCTCTTTCGTTCCGGAAATGTGGGCTCGCCATGGCGCTTTTGTCCTGTCGCCCGGGGGCTGTGTCCGAATTTGCACATCTGCGGGCAAACTTGTCAAAGGCGGCCACGCCCAAGCTAAAATCTAGAAAAATTTTAGGATTTTCCTATATGGAATGGCGAAGGTCGGGGTGGCGAGACTTTGGCGAAGGGAATTTGACGATGGAAGACGGCATGACCGAGACGATTGCGAACAGCGAGCCGATGCTTGAGGCGACGCAGTCTGAAATTCTCAGCGATGCGGGCGAAGATCGTAATCCCGTTTTCGAAATGCTTGTGTCGGGCGACAACGATATCGTCGGGCTCGTCGCCTATTCCATCTACAAGCAGAACAAGCGCGACTGGCTGATCGCCTTCCTCAACGCCAAGGGTCGCCAGCCCAATGAGGACGAGAAACAGTCGTATATCCTTGGCGATAGCACCCCGCGGCGTCTGGCGACGTTTCGCCACCTTGCGCAGGCTACCCTTGAAGGTCGTGGGCCTGAAGTGCCTTTCAAGCCATGGCAGGGTCTCGACGGCGCCGCTCGCGCTTATCCTATCGCCCAACGCCCGATGCTTCCCGTTTTTGGGCGGACCATGTCCGCCACGAGCGCTCGGATCAGCTATCTTGCGCTCGGGATCGTGGTGCTGATCGCCATCTATCTGGCGGCCCGTTTCGGCCTGCCGGGAGTTCCCCGCTAGTCCTAAAAAAGGCTCATCTGTCCGCCCGGCCGCGTCGGCGCCTTGAATAGATCTGTGCGAAGGCGCGTCCTGTTCTGGTTGAATTCAAGTCGCTGTGCTGCGGCCTCGAAACGTCGCCCCGTGATTCCCGCGTAGGGTCCCGAGCCCGTCATGCGCGTCCCCCAGCTTGAGTCATAGAGCTTGCCCTCGCGCATGGACCGCATGAGGTTCATGACGCGGCGATATTTGGCTGGGGCGTTCTCAAGCAGCCATTGCCCAAAAATGTCCTGCACCTCGAGGGGCAGGCGCAGCATCACATAGCCCGCCGAGCGCGCGCCCGCCTCATAGGCGCGCTCAAGGATCGTCTCGATCTCGCTGTCGGTGACGCCGGGGATGATGGGGGCCACCATGACCGTTGTTGGTATGCCCGCTTCGCTCAGCTGGCGGATCGCCTCCAGCCGCCGCTCAGGCGTCGAGGCGCGCGGCTCCATGCTGCGCGCAAGGCGCCGGTCGAGCGTAGTGACAGAGAGTGCGACCCTGGCGAGCCCCTTCGCCGCCATGGGCGCCAGAAGATCGATGTCGCGGGTGCAGAGCGCCGACTTCGTCGTGATCACTACGGGATGCTGCGCCTTCGACAGCACTTCCAGAACGTCGCGCATGATGCGATGGCGCCGCTCGATGGGCTGGTAGGGGTCGGTGTTCGTGCCGATGGCTATGACCTTGGGGGCATAGTTCGGGGCGGATAACTCATGTTCGAGAAGGGACGCTGCGCCATCCTTCGCGAATAGCCGCGTTTCGAAATCAAGGCCCGGCGACAGGCCCATATAGGCGTGGGTGGGCCGCGCATAACAATAGACGCAGCCATGTTCGCAGCCGCGATAGGGATTGATGGAACGCTCGAAGGGAATGTCGGGCGAGTCGTTGCGGGTGATGATCGTCTTGGGCCGCTCAACAGTCACTTCCGTCTTCAGCGGCGCAAGAGCCTCCTCCGCCTCAAGAGCGCCCCAGCCGTCATCCACCGCCAGCCGCGCCTCGCGCTCATAGCGGCCCGACTCGTTCGACGCCGCCCCTCGACCGGGCCGACGCTCGGGCGGAACCTGACCCAGAGGATCTTCCGCGAAATCGTAGCCGGTGGTTTTAAGGTAATTGCTCGCTCTGCGCGGCATGTGGCGCCTGTTGGTTTCTGGTCCGTACAAACCGCGAACAAAGAACAAATACGGAACAATAATTCGGCCGTCAACGCTCTTGTGGAAAAATCTGTGGGGAAAGCCGTTTCCGGCTGGGGCGAAGCTGCTATAGATCGCCGATGCTATCCGCAATCATCCTGGCTTGTGACCGTTCTGCGCCTCAACCGGCCTCTCTGGAGGCGGTGGTGCGCAGCTTGTCGTCGCTGGTTCCTGCGACCATCGAGGGGCTTGTGCGCGATGTCACCCTCGCCAGCGCAGGCGATAACGAAGACTTGCGCAAGATAGCTGATCACGCAGGCTGTGAGATCGCGATGGCTGCCGACTTTGCGGATGTGATCGCGGCTGGACTGGCTGCGGCGCGGGGCGATCTGCTGTTGATTTTACGCGCGGGCTTCGCCCCGCAGGCGGGCTTCATCGAAGAGGTCTCTGACTGTTTCCAGCGCGCCACGCGGCCCGGCGCCCTGCGGTTTCGCGCGGTTCCCGCCGGATTGCTCACCCGCATTGCGCCGGGTCTCGCGCCGGTTCAGGGCCTCGTGGCCAAGCGCGCCGTTCTCGACCCCATAAGCCCAGATCTGCCCACCCTCGTGCGCCGGGCGGGATCCGCCGCCACGGCGCGCACGCGGCTACGGCCGGTCGACTGATCAGGCCTTCGGCTTGCCGCGCCGCAGATGTTCGTCGAGCCGGGGCATGATTTCGACGAAATTGCAGGGCCGGTAGCGATAGTCCAATTGCTGCGCGAGAATGCCGTCCCATGCGTCCTTGCAGGCGCCGGGGGAGCCGGGCAGCACGAAAATATAGGTGGCGCCCGCCACGCCGCCCGTCGCACGTGACTGGATGGTGGATGTGCCGATCTTGTCGTAGCTCAGCCTGTGGAAAACTGTGGAAAACCCATCCATGCGTTTTTCCAGAAGCGGCTCAATGGCTTCAGGCGTGACATCGCGCCCGGTGAAGCCGGTGCCCCCTGTGGAGATGATGACGTCCACCTCGGGGTCGCCGATCCATGTTCGCACCTGCCGCTGGATCGCCTCCACATCGTCGGTGACGATGGCGCGGTCCGCCAGCTTGTGGCCCGCCTGCGTCAGCCGATCCACAAGTGTCGCGCCTGATTTGTCGTCCTCGAAACGCCTCGTGTCGGAAACCGTCAGCACGGCTATTTTCAGGGCGATGAAGGGGAGGCTTTCGTCAATTCCGGGCATGATTACCTTGCAGTCGTTTTAGCGAATGTGTTGCAGGCGTCGACCTTGCCCGTCTGTAGTCCCTTCTGGAACCATGCGACGCGCTGGGCTGAGGAGCCGTGGGTGAAACTGTCGGGCACGGCATAGCCGCGCGATGCTTTCTGCAGGCGATCATCGCCGATGGCGCTGGCGGTGGAAATGGCTTTCTCGATGTCACCCTGCTCCAGGATGCGCCATTTGCGGTCGGCGTTGGCCGCCCAGACGCCCGCAAGGCAATCGGCCATCAGCTCCACACCCACGGACAGGCGATTGGCTTCGCCCTGACTTGAAGCCTGCTGTTGCGCGCGCTGGACGCGGGGCAGCACGCCCAGCTGGTTTTCGATGTGGTGACCCATTTCATGGGCGATCACATAGGCATAGGCGAAATCTCCGCCGCCCCCGAGCTTGGCCTTCATATCGTTGAAGAAAGAGGTGTCGAGATAGATCTTCCCGTCGGTGGGGCAATAAAAGGGCCCCATGGCCGACTGCGCCGCACCGCAGCCGGAGCGCGTCGCGCCTGAAAAGAGCACGAGCGGCGCCGCCTTGAAGCGGATGTTTTTCTGGCTGGGTAGAATTTCGCTCCAGACGTCTTCGTTCTGGGCGAGAACGGCGGAGACGAAGCGTCCGGTCTGGTCGGTGGGCGAGCCGGCGCCATTCTGCGAGCGTGGCTGCGCGGGCTCGCGCTGCTCATATTGCTGCGTTTGACGACCGACCCCCGCCATTTCTGCGCCGCCAATGAGGATGCGCGGATCAATCCCCAGCATATAGCCGATGATCCCCAGCACGATGACCGTGCCTATGCCGAGCCCGCCGCCGCCGAAGGGCATGCCCATGGCGCCGACGCCCTCATTGTCGTCGCGCCGGTCCTCAACATTGGCCGACTGGCGAAAATCTTCCCATCTCATCGCATGTCCTCCTGCCGGGCCTTATTTAGGCAAAGCCTGCTTGGAAGGGTAGTGGCGTGTCAGTTCACGCTGCCGAGAGCCTTGCGGATCTCGATGAGGTCGCGCCAGGCGTCGCGCTTGCTGGTGACGACGCGCAGCATATAGCTCGGGGCGAAGGTCGCGATGGCCCGGATGGGGGCCGCGCCTTCAGGGCGTAGCTCCCGCCACACGCCCCTGCCGCGAACAACGCCGCCCTTCATATCCATGAGGGTCAGGGCCGCCTCGTTGCCAAGACAGACCAGAATGGTGGGCTGGATCAGCTCGATCTGGCGCATCAGGAAGGGCAGGCAGACCGCGATTTCCTGCGGCGTCGCCGAGCGTTTGCCGGGGATGCGCCAGGGCAGCAGATTGGTGAGCCAGACATTCTGGCGCTGGAGACTGATAGATTTCAGCATCCGCTCCATGAGGCGACCGGGTTTGCCGGTGAAGGCCTGACCCAAACGGTCGTCCTCGTCTCCCGGCGCGTCCCCAACGAACATGATCCGAGACTTCGGATCGCCCTCCGCGAAGACGAAATTGGTAGCGGTGCGCTTGAGAATGCAGCCTTCGAAAGCCATGAGCTGCGCCCGTAGCTCGTCCAGCGTGGCCGCTGCGGCGGCGCTTTCGCGCGCAGATTGAATGGCGGCCTCGACCGAGAGGGCGGCGGCGGCATCGACGCTGCGCACGGGAGTGGCGCTGAAGACCTCCGGCGTGCGGGCCTTTACGGGCGCCGCGCGCTGGGCCGGCTCAGGCGGGGCGGCTGCCGCCTTGGGAGATTCGGCGAAGCGGTTACGGGGCGTCTCATCGACGGCGATGTCCACGCCCATGTCCACGTACCACCGCAGGATGGCGGCGAGTTGGGCATGGTCGAGATCGGTGGTGGGCGCCTGTGCGGGGGACATAACCCCAATCTAGCCTTTGAAGAGGCGCAGCGCGAGTCGCGCCTCTTGGTCGTAGCCGCAGGTCACGGTATGGGTAGCGCCCCGTTCGAACCGCCGGACCCGCCGTCCCGCGCCTCTGGAGCCTATTGGAATGGCCGAAGCCGCTCACGATCTTCCCCCCCGCGAAAGCATGGATTTCGATGTGGTCATCGTGGGCGCAGGTCCCTCGGGCCTCGCCGCCGCCATCCGCCTGAAGCAGATTTCGCCTGATCTGAGCGTCGTCGTGGTCGAGAAGGGCTCGGAAGTCGGGGCCCATATCCTCTCAGGCGCGGTCATCGACCCCATCGGTCTCGACCGGCTGCTGCCCGATTGGCGGGAGGACCCCGAGCGTCCCCTGACCACTGAGGTCACGGAGGACCGGTTCTATCTGCTAGGGCCTGCGGGCGGTGTGCGCCTGCCCAACGCCCTGATGCCGAAGCTCATGGACAACCATGGGAATTTCGTGGGCTCGCTGGGAAATGTCTGCCGCTGGCTGGCGGGGCGCGCCGAAGCTCTGGGCGTCGAGATCTACCCCGGCTTCGCCGCCGCCGAAGTGCTCTATGGCGAGACTGGAGAGGTCACCGGCGTCGCCACCGGCGACATGGGCGTCGACCGCGAGGGAAACCCCAAGGACACCTTCACCCGCGGCATGGAGCTGCGTGGCAAATATACGTTCTTCTGCGAGGGCGCTCGCGGGTCCCTGACCAAGACGCTCATCGAGCGGTTCAAGCTTGCTGAAGGGCGCGATCCACAGAAATACGGCATTGGTCTGAAGGAGCTCTGGCGGCTTGATCCCGCCATGCATCAGCCCGGTCTCGTGCAGCATTCTTTCGGCTGGCCGCTCGATCAGGGCACGGGCGGCGGCTCTTTCCTCTATCATCTGGAGGACGGGCTGGCGGTCGTGGGCTTCGTCGTGCATCTCAACTATGAGAACCCCACGCTCTCGCCCTTCGATGAGTTCCAGCGCTTCAAGACCCATCCGATGATCGCCCCGACTTTCGAGGGCGCCAAGCGGCTTTCTTACGGCGCGCGCGCCATCACCGAAGGCGGCTGGCAATCTACGCCCAAGCTCTCCTTCCCCGGCGGCGTTTTGCTGGGTTGCGCGGCGGGCTTTGTGAATGTGCCGCGCATCAAGGGCTCCCATAACGCGGTGCTCTCGGGCATGCTCGCCGCAGAAGAGGCGGCGCAGGCGATCGCGGCGGGGCGCGCGAATGATGAGCTTGCAGGCGTCGAGGAGAAATGGCGTTCGAGCGACATCGGCCGCGACCTGAAGATGGTGCGGAATGTGAAGCCGCTTTGGTCGAAATTCGGCACGTTCCTTGGCGTGGCGCTTGGCGGCCTCGATATGTGGACCAATGAGCTCTTCGGCTTCTCATTGTTCGGCACGCTGCATCACGGCAAGCCCGACCATGCGAGCCTGAAGCCGCTCTCGCAAGTGAGGCCCAAAGTCTATCCCAAGCCCGATGGCGTGCTGACCTTCGACAGGCTCTCCTCGGTGTTCATCTCGAATACCAATCACGAGGAAAGCCAGCCGGTGCATCTGCGCCTGAAGGACCCCATGGTCCCCGTGCGCGATAACCTGCCGCTCTATGGCGAGCCTGCGCGGCTCTATTGCCCGGCGGGCGTCTACGAGATCGTCTATGACGACGAGGCTAACCGGAAAGACCCGCGCTTCGTCATCAACGCGCAGAATTGCGTCCACTGCAAAACCTGCGACATCAAGGACCCCGCCCAGAACATCAACTGGACGACGCCCGAGGGTGGCGGCGGGCCGAACTATCCGAATATGTGACGCGCGTTCACCGGCCCCAGCGCGCAGAGAGGGCGGTGAGAATAGTGGAGCGGTCATCCGTCCAGAGTGGATAGGATGAGGGCGGTGTGATGGCGGTCCAGGTCCTGTCCCCGCTCAGCAACGTGCGCAGGTCATCTTGCGATCGCGCCAGCACGGCGACTTTGCTTGCAAAGGCCAAATCGTCTTGATCCGCCGCAGGCCGATCCATGGCCAAATAGGTCACAAGGCCGTGTTCCGCGCCAATCCGCGCCACGATATCGGCGAGTTCGACTATTTTGTTGGATATATGGATCACAAGGACGCCGTTGGGCGCCAGCTTGGAAAGATAGATGCCGACCGCTTCTTTGGTGAGAAGATGCATTGGTATTGCGTCAGATGAAAAGGCGTCGATGATGATGACGTCGCTTGTCTCAGTCTGGCGCGCGAGCGTGAGGCGGGCGTCGCCTAGCACGATGTTTGAGCGCGTCTCGCAATCGGAGAGAAAACGAAACCGCGTTTTGTCCGTCGCGAGTCTGACGACGACAGGGTCGATCTCGTAGAAGGTGACGCCTTCGGATGGGCCGAAATGGCAGGCGAGGGTGCCTGCGCCGAGCCCCACAACCGCCGCATGGTTGAGGCTGCCCCTGGCTGTGCGCATAGCCGAGATCGCCTCGCCCATGGGGCCTAAGAGCGTGTAGTAGGTTGTTGGCGTCGGGCGGCCTGAGACCGGGACGCCATCGGCGCCGCGCAGGCGGATGGCGCCATGCAGCGTCGAGCCGTGCATCATGTATCGAACAGCGCCATCGCTGACGTCTTCGATGGTGGTGACGCCGAAAAAGGATCGGTGGGACTCGCCTTGCGTGACGGCCTTCACGCAAAGGATCGTTACGAGCGCCAAAAGGGCTAGCAAAAGCGTGCGGCCGCGCTGGCGCCAATTCGTGAGGATCGGCAATCCGATGAGCAGCAACAGCAGGATTCGCGCCTGAAGGCTCCAGGAAGTTAGAAGGGTCAAAGCCGCATAGACCATTGCGCCCACGAGAAAGAGCGCGCCGAAGGCCAGCGCATCGCGTCGCGGTGTTTCCTTTAGTTCTCTGAGAGCTCGCGGGGCGCAGGCGATCGCGGCGACGACCAGCATGGGATATTCTGCGAGGCTTGAGAATAGGAGCGGCGCCGCCAGTCCCGAAAAAAGCCCGCCGATCATGCCGCCAAAGGATATGCAGAGGTAAAAGGTGGTTAGCCGTGCACCGTGGGGGCGCGCATCATAAAGCACGCCATGGCACAGGCGCGCGCTCACTAAAAAGAACACGAGGTGGAAGGCGAGCATGATGAGTGAGCTCGCGCCGCTGCGGCTGCCGACGGCGATGCTCATGAGGACCAGCGCGCCGGACCAGAGCAGTATGCAGACGGTTAGATCATCGGAGGCCTTCGTGCGTTTACGAAACGCAAGCGGAAAGCTGATGAGATAAAGCGCAAGCGGTATGACCCACACGAGCGGCGCCGACCCAATGTCTGTCGACATCTGGGCCGTGACGGCCACCAGAAGCGCCGAGGGCGTGAAGGCGAGGGCGATCCATTTGGCTTTGAGAGCGCGGGATATGGATGCGCCAGCCTCGCCATGGGGCGGGGCGCTCCAGCTT
>CANBVC010000014.1 GCA_947372795.1 Beijerinckiaceae bacterium | reverse complement strand
CAGGCGGGCTATATCACCGGGCAGAATTTCCTGATCGACGGCGGGACCTTCCCGGGCGCCTTTTAAAGCGGATGCTGGCTGGCGTCGCCTACAAGATCGCATCCACCTTCGTCTTCGCCTGCATGATGGCGATCATGAAAGGGCTCTCCTTCTATCCGGTGGGAGAGCTGGTCGCGTTCCGGTCCTTTTTCGCGCTGATCGTGCTTGCGATCTGGCTGTGGCGGCGCGGCGAGTTTCCGGGCGCTCTGCGCACGCGCCGCATCGGAGGCCATCTCCTGCGCTCGCTGGCGGGCACCGGCAGCATGGCGCTGAATTTCGCCGCCTTCGCGTTCTTGCCCTTGGCCGATGTGACCGTCGTCGGCTATGCGGCGCCGCTCATCATCGTCATCCTCGCCGCCATATGGCTTGGCGAGCGTGTGGGGCCAGGGCGCTGGTTTGGCGTGGCGCTGGGCTTTTGCGGCGTGCTGGTCATGCTCTGGGAGCATCTGGGAACGGGCGATCAGGGCTTTTCGCGCGGCGCCATCGGCGCCTGCATGGCGCTCACCGCCGCCTTCTGCGTGGCGGTGGCCATGATCCAGACGAGCCGCCTCGTGCAGTCCGAGCATATGGGCGCGGTGGTCTTTTATTTTCAGTTCACGGCTGGTTGCGTCGGCCTTCTTCTGTTGCTGCTGGGGGCGTTGTGGCCGCCGTCGTGGCCGCTCGGCTCCGCCATGGCGAGCCTTGCATGGACGACGCCGATTGAGCCCTCCCACTGGGCGCTGCTGATCGCCGCCGGCCTCTTCGGGGGGATTGGCCAGATCCTGATGACGCGCGGCTTCATGCTGGCGGACGCCTCGATCCTCGCCTGTTTTGATTATGTCTCGATGATCTGGATTATCGCGCTGGGGGCTGTCTTCCTTGGGGAATTTCCCTCACTGAGCGTTCTGCTTGGCGCCGCCATCATCACCATCGCCGGGCTTCTGGTGATTTGGAGCGAGAAGACAAAAAAATTTCTTTGACGAGCCCCGGCGCGGGCCATTTCCCCTGTGGGCAGGGGGCGCTCCGTTCTATATAAAGAACGGAAGCGGATCATCCGGCAAACGGGCGGATAAGCTCACCAAAGGTCAGGACATATGGGGGTCGAAGGCAAGGACAAGGCCAAGGCGTTGGAAGCAGGCGCCTTTGCGCTCTCGGGCCAATTGGGCCGGGCGGTCATGCGGCTGCGCAAGGCCCATAGCATGTCGCTGTCCGAACTCTCCGACCATTCCGGCGTCGCCAAATCCATCATCAGCCAGATCGAGCGCAACGAGACCAATCCCACGCTGGCGACAATCTGGCGCCTCGCGCAGGCGCTCGACGTCTCCATCGACCGGGTCCTGCAGGGCTCCGAGGATGAGCCTTTCATCGAGAAATCGACCCGCAACGAGACCCCGAATCTCGTCTCCGAAGACGGCAAGTGCCACCTCGCCATCATCGGCTGGATCAAGACCGTCGAATGGCTGCAATGGTACATGTTCAGCGCCGAGCCCGATGGCGTGCTCGCCTCCGAGCCTCACCAGCACGGTTCCGTTGAATGCCTGTCTGTGCTGGAGGGTGAGCTTGAGGTCGAGGTCGCAGGCGTCCGCGAGAGCGCGAAAGCGGGCGAGACGCTGCGTTACCGCTGCGACCGCCCGCATGTCATCCGCAACCTCTCCCCAGAACCGGCGCGCGCCACGATGGTCTGCATCCTGCGCGCGGCGGTGATGGAGTAGGGATCAGGCGGCTTTTCCGCCCTGTTTTTGCTGCGGCTGCTGTCCGCCGCTTTGCCCGGAGCCGATCTGGGCTTTGGGAGAGCCCGCCTTGATTTCGATGGTCTTTTCCTGCTGCTTCACAGCGGGGGGCTTTTTCACGCTCAGATAGAGCACGCCATTTTCGAAACTCGCCTCCACGGTGTCGGCCGGCGGCTCGAAGGGCAGGTCGATGGCGCGGCGGAAGGAGCCGTAACTGCGCTCCATCACATGCCAGCCCTTTTCATCCTTCTTGCTCTCCTGTTTTTTCTCGCCCGTCAGCACCACCCGTTTGCCCTCGATGGAGAGCTTGATGTCTTTCTGGTCGACGCCAGGCAGTTCTGCTGTGATCTCGATCTGCCCATCAGTCTCGGCCACATTGATGGCGGGGACCTGCAGTCCGCCACCTTCTGCTATTGGCATGCGCTGGGCGAAATCACTGAAGAGTTCATCTATCTCGCGCCGCATCATACGAAATGGGTCGGCAGTCTCCGAGCCGCTCCATAGGGTGGGAAATCTCATGATGCTCTCCTGATGCTCTGAGCCAGCACCCCCAATTGAAAACAAACATGAATTTTTGTTTCCGGCTCTGATTTCAAACAAGGAGACCGCCGCCAGCCCATAAAAAAACCGCCCCGGAACGGACAAGCCGAAGGGGCGGTTGAGGTAGTACCAGAGAAACGCGGGAGGGTTGCGATCTCCGGTCCGCTCAATCAAGAGCTAACGTGACTATAGAGGAACCTCTGCTTGTTGTCATCAACAAAACATAAAAATCTCAATTAATAGGATTCAGTGCGCGAAACCTGTGGAAACGCCGATCATCGCCCGCTGTGCTCGGGAACCTGGGGCTTTGCGCCAAAGATCAGCTGCTGCGGGTTCTTCTCCAGCGACCGCACTGCACGGTTGAGCTCCTCAAGCGTTCGGCGCCCTTCGCTCGCCAGCGCCTCGTACTGGCGCAGACCGGGCCCGGTGAACTGTTTGATGTTGCCGGCGATTTCTTTCATGCGAAGATCAAGGTTATCCGCCAGCTGACGCATCGACTTCGCGGCATCCCCGAGATCATCGAACATGCCCGGGGCGCCCGATGAGCCCATCAGGCCATCGATCTTGCCCGCGGCTGCGTTGAGGCGCGCGGTCAGCTCGCGGGTGTCCTTCATGATGGCGTCGATATTGCCGCTGTTGCGATCCAGCGTTTCGACGAAAGGCTTCAGGCTGCGGCCGACCTCCGTGAGGCTGGCGGCGAATTCCTGGATGCCGTTGGAATTGGCGGCCAGCGCGCCTGTGAAGGATTCCACATTCCGGATGATGTTGGAAACCGAGCCGGAGTTTTCGTCCACCAGCCTGTCGGTCTTTTCGAGCATCTTGTCGAGCTTGCCCGAGAGATTTTGCATGGTGTCGAGAATGTTCTGGAAATCCGAGCGGTCGGCGATGATTTCCGGCAGGGCGCCTGTGCGCGGCAATTCGGGTGCGGCAGGCGAGCCCCCCGTCAGCGCCACCGAGGCGACACCCGTGAGGCCCTGAAATTCGAGGCGGGCGCGGGTGTCGGCCTTGATCGGCGTGCGCGGATCAAGCTCAACGAGCGCGTAAACGAAGGCGGGGTTGTCGGCGAGGTCTATCTTGGTCACCTCGCCCACGCGAAGCCCGTTGAACAGCACCTGCGCGCCACGCGAAAGGCCGGAGACCGAGCTTGAAAAGACAATGCGGAAAGTCGCCCTGTTCGATGGCTTGTCGCCGCCCGAAAACCAAAGCACGAAACCGAAGGCGGCCGCGATCACGCTGAGGGTGAAGGCGCCGATCACTGCGTAATTGGCCTTTGTCTCCATGGGCGTTAACTCCGGGCCGGTTGGGGCGCGGGCGACAGGCGCCGGGCGCGCTTCCCATGAAAATAAGAACGCACCCAGGGGTGCTCGTTCGCCAGCATCTCAGCCACCGTTCCTGCAGCGATGACTCTTCCGTCCGCAAGCGCCGCGATGCGGTCGCAGATGGAATAGAGGCTATCGAGATCATGGGTCACCATGAAAACCGTCAGTCCCAGCGTCTTCTGCAATGTGGCGATGAGTTCGTCGAAATCGGCGGCGCCTATGGGGTCGAGGCCAGAGGTCGGCTCGTCGAGAAAGAGAATGTCTGGGTCGAGCGCCAGCGCTCTGGCGAGCGCGGCGCGCTTGATCATGCCGCCTGAAAGCTCGGACGGAAACTTGTCGGCGGCGTCTGGCCGCAGCCCCACCATGGCGATCTTCAGCCGCGCCAGTTCATCCATCAGCCCCTGTGACAGGTTGAGATATTCGCGCATGGGCACCTGCACGTTCTGCAGAACAGTCAGCCCCGAAAATAGAGCGCCTTGCTGGAACAGCACGCCGCAGCGCCGCTCCACCGCCTGCCTTTCGCGCGGGGGCAGGGCGTCGAGGTCCTGACCGAAGATCTCGATACGTCCGGCGCTCTTGTTCACGAGACCGAGAATGGCGCGGGTGAGCACCGATTTGCCCGTGCCGGAACCGCCCACAAAGCCCAGCACCTCGCCGCGTTTCACGTCAAGATCGAGGCCGCGCAGGATGAGGCGCGAGCCAAAGCCAACCTCGACGCCGCGCACCCTGATTGCGATGGCGTCCTGAGCATTGGGGAAGGGGGCTTTGTCGCTCATGTCAGTATTTGATCGTTGCGAAGAACATGGCGAAAAGGCCATCGATGACGATCACCATAAAAATGGCTTTCACCACCGAAGCCGTGACGCGCTTGCCAAGGGATTCCGCAGATCCTTGCACGGCGAAGCCTTCGACCGCCGAGATCAGCGCGATGACACCCGCCATGAAGGGCGCCTTGATGAGGCCCACCAGAAAGGTGTTGAGCGCGATGGCGTTCTGCAGCCGCCCTAGGAAGATCTCGGGGCTGATGCCGCCATAGGCCCAGCCAACAAGCAGCCCGCCAAAGATCGCCGCCATATCAGCCACGAAGGTCAGGAGCGGCAAAGCTATCAGCAGCGCTAGAAAACGCGGCACGACCAACACTTCCACCGGGTCGAGCCCCATGACCCGCAGCGCATCGATCTCCTCGCGCATCTTCATGGCGCCGATCTCTGCCGTGATGGCCGACCCCGAGCGGCCCGCGACCATGATGGAGGTGAGCAGCACCGCGAGTTCGCGCAGCACCAGAATCCCGATGAGATCGACGGCGAAAGTCGCGGCGCCGAAATGCTGCAACTGGAAGATGCCTTGCTGGGCGACGATACAGCCCACGAGAAAATTGATCAAGGTGATGATCGGCAGGGCGCGCAGGCCGAAACTGTCGAGGTGGAAGACGACGGAGGTCATGCGCAGGCGCGCGGGGTTTCGCGCAATCCGCAAAAGGGCGCTAACGATCTGACCAAGGAAAGTCATGCCTGAATAAAGATCATCTGCGACGCCGGCCGCGGTAAGGCCGACCTTGGTCAACAGTGCGACAAGAGCTGATCCGCGTTGCGGTTCGGTCTTTTCAAAGTCGCGGTAGCGCGCTTCCTGCAACAGGATTTCATAGGCGCTGGTCGCCCCTTCCAGCATCGTTTCCGCGCCTGCCTTCGCCGCCGCGTCGCGGGCGCGATCGATGAGCCAGGCGCCGGCGGTATCCATGGCTGCGAGCGCTGAAAGATCGAAGATAACGTGGCGCCGGGCTGGAGCCGCCATGAGCAGCGCATCTGCCTGTCCCTCGAGCCCGGGCGCGCTTATGGTCCAGCGGCCGCTGAGGCGCAGCCTCAGCCCATCCGGTGAAGGCTCTGTCGCGAAGGATGGGTTCACGGTCATTCGCTCGTCCGGAGGGCCGCAGGACCCTACAGCTTTGTGTAAGCTGAACATGGACTTAAAGTCGAGCCAATGCTGATTGGTCGCGCGGTTGTTTGGGCTTATGAACAGTCAAATGCCGGAGGACAGGATGCCCACATCAAAGGCTAGACGCCTGAGCGTTCAGGTGGAGCGTTTCGACCTCGCCGCCCCCTTCGTGATTTCGCGTGGGGCGAAGAGCGTCGCCGAAGTGGTTACGGTAACGTTGGAGGTGGGGGCATTGGTTGGGCGCGGAGAATGCGTGCCATACGGGCGCTTTGGCGAGACGGTGCAGGGCGTCGTCGCCGCCATAGAAGGGCTGCGCAGGGCGCTCGAGGCGGGGCTTGAGCGCGCGGGCTTGCAGGCTCTCATGCCAGCGGGCGCCGCGCGCAACGCCATTGATTGCGCGCTCTGGGATCTTGAGGCCAAGCGTAGCGGCCGCCGGGTTCAGGACCTCGCGGGGCAGCCGCACTTGGCGCCGGTTGTGACCGCCTACACCCTCTCCGTTGGGACGCCGCAGGCAATGGCGGCCGAGGCGGCGTTGCATGCCGCCAAGCCCCTTCTGAAGCTGAAACTTGGTGGCGAGGGTGACGAGGCCCGGCTCGCCGCCGTGCGCGCCGCCGCCCCTCGCAGCACCCTAATCGTGGACGCCAACGAGGCATGGAGCCCGCAGGATCTTCACCGGCTCTTCGCTGCCTGCGAGGCGGCGGGCGTGGCGCTCATCGAACAGCCGCTGCCGCAGGGCCATGACGAAGCCCTGATTGCTCGCCCGAGGAACATTCCTGTCTGCGCCGATGAGAGCGTTCACGACCGGGCCGGGCTGGCGGCGCTGCGTGATCGCTATGATTTCATCAATATCAAGCTCGACAAGACGGGCGGTCTGACGGAGGCGCTGGCTCTGGCGGCTGAGGCCGAGCGGCTTGGTTTTGGCCTCTTTGTTGGCTGTATGGTGGGAACATCGCTCGCCATGGCGCCAGCCCTGACCCTTGCGCCGCGTTGTCGCTTCGTCGATCTCGACGGGCCGCTGCTGCTGGCGCGCGATCGCATGCCCCACCTTGTCTATGAGGAATGCGTGGTTCAGCCGCCCGGCCCCGAGCTCTGGGGCTAGCTGGTGACAAAGAACGGTGGGCGACGTTGTAAGGGCGCTTGCTTCAAGGGAGCCTGTGCTGTTTTGCTGATGCAGCGTCCTTTTCGGACCGCTGACCCTTCTGGAGCTTCCTTTGACTGCAGCCATGCTGACGAACCACGGGCGCCAATGTGCGGTCGCGGCGGCGCTCGCGCTGCTGCTTGCGGGCTGCGCCAGCGCCCCTGACGCCACCTTCGACCTTTCGGCTGCGCAAAGCGCAAAACCCTTGCGCGCGCTGCACGGACAGGTCTCCGTGCAAGAACCCATGGCTACGGCGCCTACCGACACCGACCGTATCGTGGTTCGTCCCACGCCCGACACATTCGCCACCCTCAAGGGCGCGCAATGGGCCGAGCGCCTGCCGCGCCTCGTGCAGACTCGGCTGCTGCAGAGCTTTGAAAACGCTAGGCTCATGCGTTTTGTTGGGCGCCCTGATCCGCGCTTCGTAGCGCAGTTCTCGCTCGCGACTGAAATCCGCCGTTTCGATGTCGATCTTGGTCAGGGCGAGGCGGTGGTGGAAATCTCAGCCCGGCTCATCGAGGAGGGCGCAGGCCGCGTCGTTGCGGCTAAGATCTTCAGCGGCAGGAGGCCCGTGGTCGGGGATGGCGGCGCCGATGCGGCTGCTATCCTTGATGGCGCCCTTGGCGATGTGATGTGCGAGATCGTGGTCTGGACCGCAGGTCGCCTGTGAGGCGAGACATGACTTCCAAGGTATTCAAATAAAAAAGGCGCGGCTCGAAGCCGCGCCTTTTTCAATTCATGGTCGCTGCGCCTATTCGATGCGCCCGGCCGCGTGGGCCAGCATCGTATAGACCTTGCCCTGATCCGAGATCAGATAGCCGCGGCTCAGACTCCCATCGCGATCATCGCGCGCGACGTCGGTGAGGACGCGCTCGAAGTCCTGGGTGAAGCGATCAACCGTTTCGCGGAAATCGGGATCGGCGCCGTAGCGACGACGGATTTCCTCGAAGGTCTGCTGCCCTTGGCCCTTATAGATGCGGCGCGAGAAGGCGCGACGCTCGTTGCGATAGTAGCGATCCCAAGCATCGACCACCGCCGCATGATCGATCATGCGCGAAATGTCGTGCGAGATCATGTCGAGCGACTGGGCCGCCCGCACAGGGGTCTTCAACGCTGCTTCGCCGTCGTCCTGCGAGGCTCTCGCCAGAAGGTCGCTGATCCAGCCGGGCCCACGATCATTCGAAACGTTTCGCGGAGGCGTCACGGCGGGACGCGCGCGCGACAGATCATCGGACAGGGAAGGGGCGACCGGCGCCGGAATTTCGGCGCGCGGCATGCGGGGCTTGTCGAGCGGGCGCTGCGGCTCGACGCGGGGGGCCTCCATGCGCGTCAGCGGCATGGGAGCGGGCTCCGCAAGGTCGAGGCTGCGGCCAGACCGCTGCACGACCTCGGTGAGATCGCTCAGGGCCTTGATCTGCTCGGACACGACTCGGCGCATGGCTGCAGCTTGTTCAGCCGACTCGCGCGGTAGGTCGGCGGCGCCGCGCTGCACTTCCTCGCGGGCGAGGTTGATCTCGTTATGGATGGACTGCGCCACCCCACGCATCTCTTCGGCGGAGGAGCGGAAGCGTTCCAGCGCCTGACCGAAGAGCTGCTGCACTTGCGTGTTCGCAGACTCATAGGCGTCGCGCATGGAGATGAGCGTGACGTCGCGCTCCTTAGAGGTCTCGTCGCGCACCAGCGAGAATTTTTCGGTGAGCGTCTCAAGCACGCCCTCGCTGGAGCGTGAAAGCAGCTCGCCGATCTCGCGTGCGCGGCGCTCGGCGTCGAGGAACGAGCCCTCAAGAAGGTTGTTGAACGCCTTCATGATGTTGTCGATGTCGCCGGTCTTCTGGTCAACGTCCGAGAGAAGCTCATTCATCGTGCTACGACGCTCTTCGAGCCTGTCTTCGAGTTCGCGCTGCGTGCGGTTGAGGTCAGCCAGCGTCTGACCGAGCTCCGCATTGTGGCCGCGGATGTGCTCGCCGAGCTGATCGATGCCGGTGACCGTGTTGGAGGCGGTATGATTGAGCGTGTTGATCTGGAACGAGACAGAGCCGAGCGCCGTCTGCAGCTTCATGACGCTCTCGCTGAGCGAGCCGTCAATATTGCTGAGATTCTGATCGGTGACGCTGATCAGGCGGTGCAGGGCGTCGCCAGTGGTCTCCAGCTTGGAAAGCGTGGACGAGAAATCGCTCTCAAGCTGCGCGCCTAGCGTCATGAGGCTGTGCGCCGAGTTTGAAGCGCTCTGCTCGATAGCCTCGCGCAGGGTATGCGCTGTGACTTCCGAAACCTCGAGCAGGCCGTTCGACGTCGCCGAAATGGCGTTGGTGAACTGGTGTTGCTTCTCGGTGAGGTGGTCGACGATGGCGCCGGCGCGGGATTCGATCGTATTCGTGACGATCTCGCCCAGCTTGACGACTTCGCTCGAAAGCTCGGCGCCAGTGGTCGAGACGCTGGCGAGCGTCTCGGTCATGCTGCGCGCGGTGTTGTCCAGCAATGTGTGCAGCTCGCTGGCGCGTGCGCCCATATTTTCGTTGACGAGGCGGCTGGCGCTTTCCAGCGTCTCGTGAATAAGGCGGGCGTGTTCGGTGATTGCGCTGGTGATCTGCGCAGAGCGATCATCAATGGAGCCAGCGCCGGTTTCAACAGCCTTCTCCAGCTCTTCGATGCGAGTCGCCAGAGTTTCGCCAAGCTCCTTGATCTTGAGGGCCAGCACCTCCTCGAGCGCCGATGGGTCGAGCATTCCCTTGATCTCTTGTAGGCCGCCGCCAAGGCTGCGCGCGATCTCGAGTGCGTTGGTCGCCAGAGATTCGGAGAAGTTCTTCGAACGGATATCGAGGCCCGTCTCGATCCTCTGCACGAGGCTTTCGAGCGAGGTCGTGACATCCTGCGTGCGGACCGTGGTGCGCTGCTCGAAATCCTCGATCTTGCCGTCGAGACCGGTTTCGATCCGCTGCACGAGGTTCTCGAGAGAGGTCGAGGCGTCCTGTGTGCGGATCGTGGTGCGCTGCTCGAAATCCTCGATCTTGTTGTCGAGCCCCGTTTCGATCCGCTGCACAAGAGCCTGAAGCGAGGTTGAGACATCATTGGTGCGAGCAGTGGCGCGACGCTCGAATTCGTCGATTTGCTCGTCGAAGGTAGCAGAAGCTTCGCGCGTGCGGTCTCTAAGTTTCTCGTTGAAGGCCGCGCCATGCGTGGTGAATGTGTCTTCAAGTGCCGACAGCTTGTCGTTGACGTCGCCGCTGAAACGGTCGGACTGGGCTGCAAGCTGATCCGCCAGCACATCGCCCAGCGAAACGACGCCGGTCTTGAAGTCGATGAAGCGAGCCGAAAGGCTTTCGGCGACGCGTTCGGAATGGACGGCCATGGCCGAAATGACTTCGTTGGTCGCGTCCGCGAAATTGGCTCCGGCTGCGCCCGCATGCTCCCCAAGCGCTTCGCTCAGGAACTGGCGATGCGCCTCGAGCTGGCCAGCCATTTCCTGATGGACAGCTTCAATCTCTTCGCGCGTCGAGGCGACATGGCCTGACAATTCGCTCGTTACGCGGGCGCTGATGTCCAGCAGATCATTGCCGGTGGTGGACAGGGTCGTGCGGGCGAGTTCGGCCTGCGTCTCGACCAGTCGGGCGATCTGTTCGCCCGACTCAGCCAGATCGCGGCTGCTGGATTGAATAGCCGCATGCACGGCTTCGATCCGCGATCCGATGGCTGCAGCCACTTCGTCGCCTGCTTCGATGAAGCCGCCACGCGAATCATGCAGCGCTTCGCGCACCGCGGTGATGTTCTCAAGCAGCGAGGCGATGAGCGTTTCGCCGGCGATGTTCAGCTGCGTCTGCTGCTCGATGAGAGCAGAACGCGAGGCTTCGGTATGTTCGGCGATGGCGGCTGCGATCTGATCGCCAGTCTCGGACACCGACTGCTGCGAGGACAACATCGACTCGCGCAGCATCTCCACGCGTTCTGTAAAGTTGCGCTCGGCTGCACCACTGGCTTCGCTGAGCGAGAAGCGAACCGCTTCCGCCCGATCCACGAAGGTGCGCGCGGCGTCTTCGCTGACTTCGGCCATCGTTTGGCGCAGCGCATCGGTGCGATCCACGAAGTTGCGCGCGGCGTCTTCGCTGACTTCGGCCAATGTGTGACGCAGCGCATCGGTGCGGTCTGCGAACAGGCTCACTGAACTGTCGCTCGTTTCGCTGAGCGCATGGCGCAGCGTCTCGACCCGCTCCGAGTAAGTTAGCACGACGTTGTCGCTCACTTCGGTCACTGTCCGACGGGCAGTTTCGAAGGCGGAGCAGACCTCGTTGGTCTTTTCGTTGAATGTGGAGGCGAGGTTTTCGCTGGTCTGCGCGATCGCCGACTGCGAATCGTTGAGAATTTCGCGCAGGGCGACGGTACGGTGCGCGATGGCGGATTCCACTTGGGCGGCGGCGTTCAGGATGTCATCGCGCGAGCCTGCGATAGCCTTGCTGAAAGCAGCTGTGCGCACATCCATGTCGCTGGCTACTTCCGAGCCTGCGGCCGAAATCGAGGCGCGGGCGTCAGCGGCGGCGTCGCCGATGGCTTTTTTGTAGTCGTCGAGAGAGCCTTGCAGCGCGACATTGGCGGCAGCCAGATCGTCGCCTGTGATGCGGACCGTCTCATTGAAGGCGCTCACGCGCGCCTCAAGCAGCGACGACACATTATTGCTCGTCTCGGTCAGCTGGTCGCGCGAGATGAGGAAGATGTCCGAAACCTTCTTCACGTTATCGGCCAGGGCGCTCTCGATTTCGGCGCTTGTGAGCGTCAGGTCGGTCCGGGCGCGGCTTGTCAGTTCTTCAAGTTCACGATTGCGCGCGATGAAGAGTTCTTCCAGATGCCTGTTGTGATCGCTGAGGGCCTGGGCTGATCCTTCGAAGATCTGCGCGGCGCTGCTGGTGCGCTCGCCAAGCATGGTCGAGATGTTGTCGCAAGAAAGGTTGAGCGTGCTCGACAGGTCCGCCCGAGCGCGTTCTGTCAGGTCTTCGAGGTCGCGGTTGCGCGTATCGAAGAGCGCTTCGAGATGCTTGTTGTGGTCGATGAGGGCTTGAGTCGAAGTCTCGAAAATTTCCTGTGCATCGCTGGTGCGATCCGCGATCATCGCGGAAATGCGCTCGCCGGAGCTGATGAGCGAGGCGGCGAGCTCTTGTCCCTGGATCAGCACCGAGCTGTTGATGCTCTCGCTCGTTTCCGCAAAGCGCGCGATCAAGCCGGCGCCGCGTTCGGAGATCGTATCGGCGATCCGCGTCGCGGAGGAGTCGATGCGCTCGCCGATAGCGTCTGCAGAAGCCTGTAGTTGTTGCTCAACCGATTCGGCACGCTCGTTGATCGTCGAGCCGAAGAGCTTGGTTGATTCAAACAAGCGACTGGTGACGGCATCGCCGGTCTCAGTCAGTTTGTGAATGAAAGTGTCGCCCTGAATGCTCAGGGTCGACAACAGTTCTTCGCCTGCTCCGCGCAGCTGCCCGGAAATATCTTCGGCATGGCCGGAAAGCAGAGCGTTGACGTGAATGCCTGCTTCGTTGACCTGTTCGGCGATGCGCGACCCTGCCTGGGCGACCTCGCGAGAGATCACTTCCTGCGCGCCCGCCACCGACTGACGCACACGGTCCGCATTGGTGACGATGGCCTCTCGCTCAGAGGAAAGCTCGTCGATGAGAGTGCGCATGCGGCGCTCATTTTCAGCATAGGAGCGTTCGAGATTTGAAACCTCGTTATGCACCATCAGCTCAAGCTCGCCGGCGCGCGCCAGCGCACGTTCCACGCCGTCGCCCATGGAGGCGATTTCGCGGCGGATCGCCTGCGACAGGATCATCACCTGTTCTGTGGTGAAGCTGTCAGGATCGGCCAGCCGGATCGCCACTTCGCTCATCGAGCGGGCGGTGTGGCGCATTTCCTGAACCCGCTGCGTCAGCGTGGCGACGACGAAGAAAAAGGCTGCGGGCCCGAAGGCCGCGAGCAGGAGCAGCGCTGCGCCCGCATGGTCGAGCGCCGCGCTCCTTGAGCCAAGCGCATAGAAGCCGACGAGCGTTAGCCAGGCCGCAGAGAGGCCGGCTGCGACAAAGAGGGGGTTGCGGTTTGGACGGTATTGCAGCGCCTGAAGCAGCTGGCCCACCGAACGGCGGTCATCATTGGCGGCGCGGGAGTTGGGGGAGACGGCGGGCGCGTCAAGGTCGGCCCTGCGGCGGCCAAAATCGGAGCCGTTGTCGGCGGAGCGCCGGGTGAAATCCTGCGAATCATCAACCTTGGGAAGGCGCAGCGAGTCGCCGCGCCGGCCCTCCGGCTCGTTTCTCAGGTCCTGCGGGGCAAGGTTCAGGGCCTGTTCGATGGCGGACATGGTCGCGTCTGCGCCATCCGACTTGCCGTCGGAGGCGATCATAGGATCGATGCGCGCGCGCAGAGCGCGGATGCGATCTTCGACCTGGGCAGCCTCGGATTCCTCCGTGGGCTTCTGTTGTGTCGCCATGTCAAACTGCCTCACCTAAGCATGCGCATCGACCGCCGATTCTGGCGGCTCCAACCGATCGCCGGGGTGGCCACCCGACAGTCAGCTTCTTAACCATTTAGAAATGTACCCGTCTGCATGGGGAATTGAAACTGGTGACCATAGGGAAACTCAAACGTCGTTAACGTCCGACTCACTATAGGATAAGATTCTTCCCACGCGACTTGGCCTTTCCTAGGCTCAACTTCCCGTTTCGGTGTGGGAATACAAGCGGCGCCATATGTTTATGCACAAATTTCGGGAGTTTGTGGCCGATTTCAGACCCTTTGGGGGCTTTCTGGCCGCCAGCGCCCGCCCATTGGCTACTCGCCAAGACCCGTTGTCTTTTGATATGAGGAACTGCGGCCTTGCCGTTCCCTTTTCGCGCGATTTCGCGCCTTGCGAGTTAACCTGATGACCAAGATCACCTTTATCGACGCCTCCGGCCAGTCCCGCACGGTCGATGCCGAAGACGGCTCGACCGTCATGGAAGCCGCTCTGAAGAATTCCATTCCCGGCATCGAGGCGGAGTGCGGCGGCGCCTGCGCCTGCGCCACCTGCCACGTTTATGTGGATGACGCCTGGGTCGAGAAGCTCGGCAAGGCGGAGCAGATGGAAGAAGACATGCTCGACTTCGCTTTTGATGTGCGCCCCAACTCGCGCCTGTCGTGCCAGATCAAAGTGCGGGCCGAGATCGATGGCCTCACCGTGAGCACGCCTGAAAAGCAGGGCTGACCCGCCACTTAGATAATCACACCCTAAGGATGTGATTATCAAGACTTTCCAGAATTAAAATGTTGAATTATGAAGGCGGGGGCTCACTGCTGCTCCGCCTTCAGGGCGGCAAGTTTGCCGAGGATGGTTCGAGGGCGGCGCGCCCCTGCTGCGCAATGGAACGGGACATCATGAGCGAGATCATCAAGACCGACGTTGTGATCGTGGGCGCAGGCCCTACCGGCCTCTTCGCGGTGTTCGAGCTGGGCCTGCTGGACATCAAGGCCCATCTGATCGACATCTTGCCCAAGCCTGGCGGCCAATGCGCGGAGCTTTATCCAGAAAAGCCGATCTACGACATTCCCGGCTTCCCCATGGTCACGGGGCAGGGGCTGGTCGACAATCTCTTGCAGCAGATCGAGCCTTTCGCTCCCACCTTCCATTACAATGAGATGGTCGAAGGTCTGGACGTGTTGGGCACGCCCGAGGCTCCCGCATTTCGCGTGCGCACCGATGGCGGCAAGGTCTTTGAGGCCAAGGTCGTGATCGTCGCTGCTGGCGGCGGCTCGTTCCAGCCCAAGCGCCCCCCCGTCGCCACCATCGAAGCCTATGAGCACAAGTCGGTCTTCTATGCCGTGCGCAAGATGGAGGATTTCCGCGACCGTACGGTGCTGATCGTGGGCGGGGGCGATTCCGCGCTGGATTGGACGTTGAACCTGCATCCCATCGCCAAGCGCGTCATTCTCATGCACCGCCGCGACGATTTCCGCGCTGCGCCCCATTCCGTCAACGCCATGCGCGAACTGGTGGCGAGCAAGCAGATGGATCTTCTGATCGGCCAGATCGCAGGCCTCAAGGGCGAGGATGGCCAGCTGAGCGCCGTCAGCGTCAAGACCGCCGATGGCGTTTCTGACATCGCTTGCGACCGCTTGCTGCCCTTCTTCGGCCTCACCATGAAGCTTGGTCCCATCGCTGACTGGGGCCTCAATCTGCATGAGCAGCTCGTGCCGGTGGATACGGAAAAGTTCGAGACCAATGCGCCTGGCATCTTCGCCATAGGCGACATCAACACCTACCCCGGCAAGCTCAAGCTCATTCTCTCGGGCTTCCACGAAGCCGCGCTGGCGGCGCAGAAGGCGCATCGCTACATATATCCCGAGAAGAAGCTGCATTTCCAATACACGACCTCTTCCACCAATCTCCAGAAGAAGCTCGGCGTCGCCTGATTGAAACGCAATGCGGCAGCGGCGCGCAAAACGGATCAGGACGCGATTATGACTGTTTCCGCCGTCGCCTCATGGCTGCCCTGGACCGACCGTGCGGGTCGGATCTCCGGGATCAAGCTCGTAACCTTTCTTGCCCTGCTCGCCCCGGTGGTTTGGATGATCGCCGAATGGCGTCTCGGCTTGCTTTCGCCCAAGCCCGTCACGGACCTCGTGCGCGAGAGCGGCGATTGGGCCATGCGGATTCTTGTTCTGTCGCTGGCCGTCACGCCGCTGCGTTATGTGGCCCGGTTTAACAAGGTCATTCTTGTTCGCCGCATGGTTGGGCTTGCGGCTCTGTTCTACACCCTGCTGCACATCGCGCTGTGGTGCGTGGATCTTCAGTTTGCCTGGCTGCGCATCGCTACAGAGCTTTTCTTGCGGCTCTTCCTGACGGTGGGGTTGGCGGCTACGCTGATCATGATCGCCCTTGGCGTCACATCGAATGACCTGAGCATACGCAAGCTTGGCGCCGAGCGCTGGAACAAGCTGCACGCGCTCGTCTATCTCGCGACGCTTCTTAGCCTCGTTCATTTCTTCATGGAGGTGCGGTTAGACGCGAGCGAGGCCGCGCTTATGTGCGGCTTTTTCATCTTGCTGATGAGTTTCCGCGCCGTGCGCAAACGCACAACGCCGGGCTTCATCAATCTCGCTCTCGCGGCCGTCATGTGCGCGCTCGCCACGGGGCTGATGGAAGCGCTTTATTACAAGCTCTCCACAAGCGTCAGCATCTCGCGCGTGCTCTCAGCGAACTTCGATGTGAGCTACAGGGTGAGCCCGGCCCTCTGGGTTCTGGGCGTGGGCTTGTGCGTCGCCGTGCTGGCCAATCTGCGCGCGCGCTTTGGACCGAAGCCGGCGCGTCTGGCGAGGGCTTGATAGGGTCCAGAAAAGCGAAACCCCGCGAGGACCCTTTCGGGCTGTCGCGGGGCTCTGTCCAGTCCGGCACAATAGATCCTGCTAGAGCAGGGCTATTCACCGGCCCACAAAAACAGTATACATTACATTCGGTAATTTTCAAGATACCGAGTTTTTCAGTGAATCCTTCCGTCATCGCGACCATTTCGGCGGAGCGTTTCAGTACTTATCTCAAAGCGGCCGGTCATGATCGAGCCGTCGCTTCCGACCTGTATGTCTGGAATTCCCTTATAGGCGAGGCATTCTACTTCCTCCTTCAAGCCGCAGAAATCGCACTCCGCAACCGAATTGACCACGGGCTTCGCGTAACCTTTGGAGAAGAGTGGTGGCGTTCTCCGTTGTTTCTTTCGGTTCTAGGCGTACCTCGGCGGGGAATGATCCAGATTGTGGAAAAGAGGCTTCGAAAGCGCGAGATTCCGGTTGTCACCAGTCAAGTCGTCGCCGGGCTTTCGTTCGGTTTCTGGCGTGAGGTGCTGAAGCCGGAATTTGACACAGCAGTATGGAGCACTTGTTTCCAATCAACTTTTCCGTATCTTCCGGAAGCGGAAACGCTGGCTTCCTTGTCGGAAAAAGCATCGTGCGTCCTGGGCCTCCGAAACCGGATTTCTCACCACGAACCAATCTTCAAGCGAGACTTATCCAAGGATTTTAATGTCGTCATGACTTTGCTGAAATGGATTTGTCCATCGACGCATGATTGGATCAAGCCTCATTGCCGCGTCCAGACAGTGCTTCGCCAAAAACCTAAACCCCGCCCTTCCGCCCGCCAAACAGCATAGGCGCAACGTCTGTAAGGCCGGGCGCTTTTTTGATTGCGAATGGCATGGGACGACAGACCGCCATGGCCGAGAGGCCGATGCGCGCGGTGAGCGCGCCATTGGCGACGCCCTCGGCGATCTTCGTCGAGACTTTCGCGACAAGGCCGTCGCCTAAAAGTTGTTGCGCCAGCGTCTCGCCCGCCGCCATGCCGCCGGTCAGGACCAGATGGCCGCCAACCGAGCGCGCAAGCCGCAACATGCCGATCATGCCGGGACGACCGCCATAGATTTCGGCCATGCGGCGGATCAGGCGCACCGCTTGCGCGGCCACGAAGATCACATCCAGCATCGCTCGCGGACTCATGGCGGTGATGGCGCTGACACGTTTCGCGGCGTTGGCGATCTCGCGTGTCGCCTGCCCATCGAGCGGGCTCATGAAATGACGTTCGGCTATGTCGATGAGGTCGCGCCCGTCGATGATTTCGCGCGATAGCCCGTTGATCGCGGCGCGGGCCCCGGCGGCTTCGGGGCGCTCGGCGTAAAGGTTTGAGAGCTCCTTGGTCAGGGTGCGGGCGGCGGCGCCGTCATCCTCAGCGCGCGCTCTGGCGAAGGCTGCGTGCAAAATCGCGATTTCGCGCTGACGCATCACGCCGGCGACCTCCCGCCAGACAAAGACCGCCAGCGCCGCGCCGACGCAGCTCATCAAGGCGAGGCCGACCCAGCCCAGCGCCGCCGAGCGCGCGAAAAAAGCCTCGATCACCCCGGTCAGCCAGATAATGAAGGAGAGCCCCAGCAGCGCACCCAGCGACGACCAGAACAAAAGTCCCCAGCTAAAGCCTCTGCGCGCCAGCACGCCCTGTCGCTGCGCCGCCTCGATCGCGGCCTCCTCGGGCGCGATCGCCAGTGCATTCTCAAAGGCGTCGGGTTGCAGTTCGACTGTCGCCTCGTCGAGGCGGAAGGCCCGCGGCCGGAGTCTGTCGTCAGCAGTCATGCGAGCTTGTCTCCGAAGAGGAACTGGAGGGCGCGGTCGAGCCTGATATGGGGCAGGGGCGCGTCGGGTGACTTCGTCAGCGGCGGGCGGAAGCGCAGGAAACGATAATCGGTCTCGCCATCGCGCGCGCCAAGGCCTTCGCCGCGAAAGGCCGCGCGCGGATCATCTGGCAGCTGCCCGGGAAAGATCGCCGCTTCGCTTGAACCATCGAATAGTTCATCGCCAAGCCGCTCCCCGGCCATTGGCGTGCCGATGATCGCTTCGAGATTGCGCCCGTCGTGGCTAACGCTTGCTTCGCGGGTGGCGCGTACGGCCGCCATGGCGATCACATCGAAGTCGACGCCGCCCGATTGGGTGCGTGTGATCGCGCGGGCGACGAGCTGGCGCAGGATCGCCTCAAGCGCGTCATGGCTCGTGTGATGCAGATGGTCGGCCTTGGTGGCGGCGAAAAGAACGCGGTCGATCTTTGGGCGGAAGATCTGCGTCAGCAAGTTCGACCGACCTATGCGGAAAGCGCTCAAGACATCGCTTAGCGCTGTCTCCAGATCGCGCACGGCGGCAGGGCCGGAGTTGAGCGCGCCCAAGGCGTCCACCAGCACGATCTGCCGGTCGAGCCTTGCGAAGTGATCGCGGAAGAAGGGCTTCACGACATGGGTTTTATAGGCCTCGTAACGCCGCTCCATAAGGGCGGCGAGCGAGCCTGCGGGATGGGTCGCGCCCTCGTCTGAGTGCAGGGGAGAGAAGGTAAGCGCGGGCGAGCCTTCGAGGTCGCCGGGCATGAGAAAGCGCCCAGGCGTGAGGGCGGAGAGCGCGAAACTCTCCGCCTTCGCCCCGCGCAGATAGGCTGTGAACAGTTCCGCGGCCTGCCGGGCGGTCATCTCGTCAAAGGGAGCGGCGGGCTCCAGAGTCGCGAGATAGCCCCGCCACGGGGCGGCGATGCTGGCGCGGGCGGCTGCGGCTG
Source organism: Beijerinckiaceae bacterium (assembly GCA_947372795.1). GTDB lineage: Bacteria > Pseudomonadota > Alphaproteobacteria > Rhizobiales > Beijerinckiaceae > Terripilifer. Next base: position 8,799 of record CANBVC010000014.1, on the reverse strand, counting down.
CGGCCTCCAGCGTCTCGCGCGACCATTGGTCGTAGCTCTTTTCCAGCAAGGGCAGATCGAGCAGCCATTCGCCGGGATAGTCCACGATGTCGATGGTGAATTCGCCACGTCCTTTGCGCCAAGTGCTTGTGCGCTCGAATTCGAGGGTCAGCCGCAGTTGCGAGATTTGTCGTGTCGATTGCGGCCATACGCGCGCCGATGGCCCTGCCGCGCCACCGGTCAGTGCGGCGACGTGCTCCCCATAGGCGAAGCTTGGCACTGCGTCGTCGGGCTGCTGTTCTAGTCTCGCGCTGAGCAGTCGGCCTTCCGCATAGGCGTGTAGAACGGGCAGGCGACCGCCTCGTTGGAGATTGTGGATCAGCGACGTGATGAAGACGGTTTTGCCAGCACGCGACAGGCCGCTGACCCCGAGCCGCAAACTGCTGCCTCTGGCATAGTCTGCGATATTGCTGGCGGCGTCGCGGATCTCTTGGGCAAGATTGGTTATACGCGACAAATCTGGAACCGAAGGTGGCGTAATCGGCCATTTAGCCATGGGGATGACTTTGGAGAAGTGAGATTGTGCAGCTTGGTTCCAAATCAGTGGCCCCGACAAGAGTTCCAACATAATCTTAGCATCGAGTCGGCATAAATCGCCAGTAGTCGATCGTTATTTTCTAATGGCGCTGCCCAAACTCTTCGCCTTATGGACCCGCCCCCTCGGCGCTCGCCCGCGCCTGACGCAGCGCCTCCATGGCTCGCGCTATGCCGGCCTCGATCAAGGCCTTGTCCGCACGCATGGGGCCGATTTCGACGGCGGACATATTCAACATCACCAAGGCCAGATTGGGCGTTGGCTCGCCCTCGGATGTGAACAGCGCGAGATCGTCATCGGGCGAGGCGACGACGCCTGCGCTGGCCTTCTGGGCATAGGCCGCCAATCGATTGGTTTCGCTGGCGCAGCTTGTGATGGGACGCAGCGGTTCTGGTCGCACCGGGTCAAGGCTTGGCATGGCGAGGGAGGCCAGCTTCAGTTCGGGCATGGCCATGGGCTTTTCGCCGAGCCCCACCGCTATGCTTGGCGCCCGCATCATGGGTGGCAGACGTTCCGCGATTCGGGAGCGTGGCGCGGCCTTGGCCACCTTCACATGTCCCCGCACCATCCAGCGGGCGCGCAGGGTCTGGCCGACGCCGCCGGTGGAAAGCGCATCGGGTTTGCTTTTGAGGCCGGGGTCAGGGCCGAGCATGTGACGGTTCTGGGCGATGCCCGGCGGGGCTTTTGCGCCCGGCCTTAGCGGTGGCGTCGGGATCGCCGGACGTCCGACGAGCCGAACTGCGCCGCATTGCGCGGGCGCCCAGCGGGCGACGATCGCCTGCGCCGAGCGACGGCTATAGGCCATGTAGTAGCGTCGCAGCAGCAGGGCTGCGACGGCTGCGCCTTCCAGCGCGCTGGCGAAGGCGGCATGGCCCTCAGCGTCGGCGGCGATCATGCCGTTCCAGCCGACGCCTTTGACGCACCAGTAATTATTGAGCCTGACGCAGCGCGTGACGCCCTTGGCTTCCCCGCCGCTTGCAAGCGCCATCGCCTGCTCCGCCGCAAGGCCCGTATGATCGCCAGCCTGCATGCGCCAGTTGGAGACGCTCCGGCTGGCGGGGGTAAATTCTGGCCGCGCCTGCGCCTCCTCGGGCGCGCCAGCTGCGGGCGCGCCCGTAGCGAGCGGCGCAAGAAGCGCGATGGTTGCGATGCAGGCCCTCGTCGGCATCCCTTGTCCTCCCAAAGGGGAGATCGGGCGATGCGCGCGCCTGACAAGTGGTCAGTCGTCCAGACCCGCAGGGGTCACGAAGTCCCTGAGCTTTGCGCTGTGAAAGCTCAGTTCCATCCAGTGTTCGGCCGGAAACTCTAGCACGGCGAGCGCGCAGGTGGGAAAGCCCTCCATCATGTGCATGCGCGCATGCGGATCGCCGCCCGACGTCAGGTTGAGCGCGAGATCTGCGAGGCCGGGATTGTGCCCCACGATCATCAGCACGCGCGCCTCATCCGGCGCCTCGCGCAGCACCTCGAGCAGGGCGGGCGCATCGGCCAGATAGATGGCGCGCTGGATCTGGAGCGGGGCGGGGGCTGGCCAATGCGCCATAGCGAGGGCGATGGTTTCGCGCGTGCGGGCTGAGGGCGAGACCAGCGCCAGCGAGGGACACAGATCCCGCGCCAGCATATGGCGCCCCATCATCCCGGCCTCACGTCGGCCTCGATGCGAGAGCTCGCGGTCTATGTCGCCGCCCTTGGCGTGAGCGACGGCCTTGGCGTGTCTGAGAATGAGGAGTTTGCGCATGGGGCGAAAGCTAACGCCAGCGATGCGCAAAGGCGAGTGAGCTTAAAGTGGAATTAGCGATGCTCGCCTTGCCCGGCGTCGAGTTCAGCGATGGAGCGGAAAAGGCGCTGCGCGTTCACCGGCGAGCCCAGAAGGTGAAGCGTCTCGCGCAGCCCTTCCAGTTCTGTGAGCCGCATGACCACGACAGGCTCGTGATTTTGGCGGGTCACGACCAGTTCGCCTCGATCAGCCTCAAGCTGGTCAAGATGCGTCGCCATATCGGCGCGAAATTCGGTGAAGCTGATGCGCTTCATCAACGTCGCCCCGGCTTTTCGTCGTCCACCACCCGAAACTCGCCCTCGATCACCTCGGGCTGTTGCGGAGCATGCTGGAAGGGATTGCGGTCCGTGCCGCCTGTGCGCCCGGCGCCGCCTTCGCCAAACCCCATTTCGCGCAGCATCTTGCGCAGGCGCGCGCGGGCGATCAGCCCTGCCACGATCACCACGGGGGCGAGCAGCAGCGCCAATCCAAGGCCCACCGCCAGCATGACAAAACCCAGAGCTGCGGCGACGAAGACGCCTAGCGCCATGCCCCAGCGCCCGCCGCTGGACCTGCGAGTGCTTTCATTGCCGATCATAAAGCGGATCATCCGTTCCTCCGGAACAGAAAGTGGGCGAGGCCGCCTCCGGTTGCAAGGCCGGGGGGCTGAACCTTACTTAGGCTTTTTCACCTGAATGGTCTTCAGATAGGCCATCAGGTCTTCGATTTCCTGCGGTTCGAATTCGAACAGCGGCATTTCCGGCCCCTCATGGCCGACCATGATCCCCTCGCCAAGGGATTCCTCCAGCTCTTGCAGGGGGTAGCGCTGCGCCAGGGTGCGGAAGGGCGGCGATTTCTCATTGGGGCTCGCGCCCGTGCGGCCCACCGCATGGCACTCGGCGCAATTGACCTCGGCGATCTTCTTGCCCCGCGCCGCCTCGCCCTTGGCGAAGGCAGGAGACGCAAGCGCGACGATGATAGCGGCGATCATCGGGATCAGCGGTGGTTTCATGGCAGGACTCCAGTCCGGACTCAGTTGAAGCGCAGGGGGCGCGCCGCGCTTTGATTTGACGCATAGTACCGGCTTGGGGGGCTTATTTGCAAAGGTCGCCCTTGCCGCTACAAAGCTGCATCGGAGGAAACATCATGACCGCAGCCAAAGGCCGCATCGACGTTCATCATCATCTCTTGCCGGAATTCTACAAGGACGTGCAGCGCGCAGCCGGCATTGCAGGTTCCGCCTATCGCGGCTTTCCCGAATGGTCCCCGCAGTCCTCCCTCGCCCTGATGGACGCCGAGGGCATTGGCGCTGCGGTGGTTTCTTATACCTCTCCGGGCATCTGGTTCGGCGATCTCGCCCAGACCCGCGATCTCGCGCGCCGCTTCAACGATTACCTCGCCGAACTCGTCGCCAGCGCGCCCACCCGTTTCGGCGCCTTCGCCTTTTTGCCCCTGCCGGATGTCGACGCTTCGCTCCGGGAGTTGGAGCGCCTTAGCGAGGACTTGAAGCTCGACGGCGTCTGCCTGCTGACCAGCGTCGATGATCGCTATATCGGCCATCCCGATTTCGAAGCGCTCTATGCGGAGTTGAACCGTCGCAAGATCGTGACCTTCATTCATCCCTGCTATCCCCCGGGCAAGGAAGCCGATGGCTGGGATCTGCCACGCATGCTCGTCGACTATCCCTTCGAGACCACAAAGGTCGCCACTAATCTCATCCTCAAGGGCGTGACCACGCGTTATCCGGACATCCCCTTCATCCTGTCCCACTCTGGCGGCACGCTGCCGATGCTGGCGCATCGCATTTCGATCTTCGATAAAACGACGAGCTTCCGCGATAATTATCCCGACGGCGCGCTCGCCCATATCAGCCGTTTTTATTACGATACGGCCCTGTCAGGCCATCACGCGCCGCTCGACGCCCTGCGCGCCTTCGTGCCCGACAGCCAGATCCTCTTCGGCACCGATTATCCCTATATCTCCGAAGATGTGGTGGCGCTGGAGCGTAAGGGGTTTGACGCCTATCAAGGCTTCAAGGGCGAGGCTTTGCATGCGGTCGAGCGCGGCAACGCGATGCGGCTCTTCCCGCGTCTAGCTGGCTAAACGGGCATCATCATTAAAGGTTACTGTCCAGCGAACCCGATATGGGGCAGGCGCGTTGGCAATGCTATCAGGATGTCCGGCGATCCGGCGGGCGGGAGATAAGCATGTACAAGGCGCCTGCGGGACGCATCGAAACGATACATCAGGCGCTCGGACCTGATCTGCGAAATTTGCCCATGCCCGAGCCCAGCGAACGGGTCGCTGGCGCTTTGATGCGCGCGGTTCAGGACGTTGCGACAATGCTGCAAGAGGGCGAAAGAACACAGCCGCCCTTCCACCACCGCAAAGGCGGCTATTGATAAGCGGGCCTCAGTGCCCCGCTTCACGCCCGCTGGTTACGCCTTGCCAGCCGTCGGGATAGCGCCAATCCTTTGCCGCGCGCATGCGGTCGCAATAGACGGGGACGGTCAGGCCAAACAGATCCCAGCGCGTGAGATAGCTCAGTAGAAAGCCGCTCACGCCCATTTCCCAAAGCTTGCCGACCTCGCCCGCCAACAGCAGGCGCTTTTCTTCGTCGGTGAGGGGAAAGCGCTCCATCGCCGCTTTAGGATCGCTCTTCAAAGCCTCGCGCACGCCAAGGTCATGCAGAGCCGAGCGGCAGAGTTTGTGCACGCCATAGATGCTCATCGCTTTACTCCCAGCGCCAGACGCCGAAGGCGTGACCATGTGGTTGCGGCTCCAGCATCATCGGAATCTGATCACCGATGACGCCGAGCATGGCGATCCAGTTCAACAATTCCCCGCCCGCATTACCCGCACGGATCATCTGCTCGGACGTCGCCTCTTCGATAAGATCATTGATCGCGTGAGTGCGCAGAAGGTGGACGATCCGATCCACCCATTTGCGATCAGGCACGCCCGACCGTTCGTTGACGGGAATTTGAGGCCCGCCGATCTCAAGCGAGAAGCTCCCGCTGGCGAAAACTGCGACGCGAAGCGGTTCTTTATAGGTGCGGATGGCGCTGCCGATCATGCGGCCGAGGTCGTGGGCGCGGCGCGCGTTGGGCAGCGGGTTGGAGAAGCAGTTCAAAAAGATCGGCGCGAGCGCGACCTGCCCATGCGGGGCGATGAAATGCCAAGGCACCGTGAAAGCGTGGTCGACGGTGAACTCCTGGCTCAGCGTGAGATCGAAACCGTTCTGGATACCGGTGCGATGGATATGTGAGGTCAGGCCCTCATGCACGGGGATCTGATATTGCGGCATGGGGGTCTGGTCGTTCGGTCCCGAGGTTTGCGCCGCCACGCCAACGGCGAAGAGCGGGAAATTGTCGAGGAAAAACGTGTTGAAATGGTCGTTGGAGAACATGAGGACCACATCGGCCTTCACCTCCTCGATATGACGGCGCAGTTCCCCATAGAGGCCATTTTCCACAAAGGCCGGATTCTTCAGGACTGTGGAAGGCAGGCCGGGCGAATGAGGCGCCCCAAGGCCCGCGACGATCCTTGCCATTTCGTTTCCCCGTTCTTGACTATTGGTAGTTTAGCAAGGCCTTCGCCTCGCGCACAAGTCTTGCCTTGGTCACCGCCAGAGGCGATTGTGGGGGCGTAAAAATGGGGGGCGATATGAAGACGCGCAAACTCGGCCGCTCTGGCCTCGATGTGTCCATCACCGGCATTGGCTGCAACAATTTCGGCGGCAGGCTCGACAAGGAAGGGACGCGCGCCGTCATTTATAGGGCGATCGACCTTGGCGTGACCCTCTTCGACACAGCCGACATGTATGGCGATCGCGGCGGCTCGGAGACCATAATGGGCGAATTGCTCGGCGCGCGCCGCAAGGACATCGTTCTCGCGTCGAAATTCGGCATGGCGATGGATGACAGCGGCCGCAAGCAGGGCGGATCGCGCCGCTACATCATTGAGGCCGTGGAGGCGAGCTTGACGCGCCTGCGCACAGATTGGATCGACCTCTACCAGATCCACCGGCCCGATCCTTCGACCCCCATCGAAGAGACCCTTCGCGCGTTCGACGATCTCGTGCGTCATGGCAAGGTCCGCTATATCGGCTGTTCGAATTTCGCGGGCTGGCAGCTCACCGAGGCGCTATGGACCTCGCGCCTTGGCGGCCTCGAATCTTTCGTCTCATGCCAGAACGAATACAGCCTTGTTGAGCGCGGCGTGGAGGCCGAGCTAGTTCCCGCCATGGCGCAATATGGCGTGGGTCTTTTGCCCTTCTATCCGCTGGCGGCAGGGCTTCTCACTGGAAAATATGCGGGCGGGGCCGCGCCTGCGGGCGCAAGGCTCACGCGCTTTCCCAAGATGGCGGGGCGGCATCTGTCGGAGCGCAACCGCGCCATCGCCGACAAGCTCGACGCTTATGCAAAAGAGCGCGGCCGTAGCCTGCTCGAACTCTCCATGAGCTGGCTCGCCATGCAGCCGCGCGTCTCCAGCGTGATCGCGGGCGCAAGCAGCCCCGAACAGGTCGAGGCTAACGCCAAGGCCGTGGGCTGGGCCATGAGCGCGCACGAGTTGCAGCAGATTAACGAGATCACCCGGGGCTGAGACTCAGGACCTCAGCACCAGCACCGAACATTTGGCGTGACGCACGATGGTCTTGGCGTTAGAGCCCAGAAGATAGGTCGACATGGCCGGCCGGTGCGAGCCGATGACTATGAGGTCGGCGCCCCAGTCCTGCGCTTCCGCCAGCACTTCGGGATAGACGCCGCCCACACGCACCACCGTCGAGACGCGTTCGGGCGGAAAGGGAAGCCTTGCAGCGAGGGACGCGAGGCTCGCCTGCGCGTTTTCCTGTTGCTGCGCGTCGAAATCGGCGGGAACCGCATCCATGAAAGTGGCGGGCAGCAGGCGCTGCACATTAATGAGCCGCAAAGCCGCGCCGGACCATTCCGCGAGCTTCACCGCCTTGTCGAGGGCGAAGCGGGTGATCTGCGGTTCATCAAGATCGATGGGTACGAGAATGGTTCTGAACATGGCGCGTCCTTCCAGTCTCCCAAGAAGGTCGGGCGCGCCATGAGCCTGACAAGCCCCTCTAAAGGTCAGCCCCTTCGCAGGTAGCCGAAGACGAGGGAAAGGAGGAACAGCACCAGCGCCACCCAGAAGAGCAGGCGCGCGCCCTCCATGGCGGTGCCCGCGACGCCGCCAAAGCCAAGCAGCGCCGCAACCAAGGCCACGACGAGGAATATGACCGCCCAGTGCAGGAGGTTGCCGAAGTTCATGGAAGGCTCCTCAGCTTGCAGGTTTGGTCACGCGCGCTGACTGGCGGCCGGTCCAGGACGTGAGGATGGAGCGCAGCATCCAGGCGGCCTTTTCATGAAAGGCGAGCATGTGGTTGATGAGGTCCTGTGTGGCGAAGTCCTGATTTTCCTCGGCGTCGGCCGAGAGGGGGCGCAACGTGCGCAGCGTGGTCTCGTGGCGGGCTAGAAGATCCGAAAGCATCTCGTCTTCATCGGGCATAGTCGCGCTGATCTTCACCCCGCTGGGAAAGGTCTTGACCCCCTGCGGCGCGGCGAAGCCGAGCTGGCGGATCCGCTCGGCGATCTCATCGGCGGTTTCGAAGAGCGTTTCGTAATGTTGCTGAAGCAGCTTGTGGATGGGTTCAAACAGCGGACCGCGCACGTTCCAGTGATAGACGTGGGTCTGCACCATCAGGGAATAGGCGTCGTCGAGCACGCCGCTCAACTGCTGCGCGAAATGCGCGCGCAGTTTCTCGGACAGGCCGGTGTCCATGGGCTCGGTGGTGGCTGCGCACATTTTGGTCTCCTCGAACTGTGCCGGGGCGGCGCGCATAAAGCGCGCTCAGCCTGTCAACAGGGGCTCAGTTGCGAGGTTCCAAAAATGCGTAACGTTACGTCGCTTAGTGCGCGGCCGCTTTCTGGGCAATGGCGTCGGTGATGGCCGCCAGCGCCTTGTCCGCGCCTGCGCCATCAGGGCCGCCGGCCTGCGCCATGTCTGGCCGTCCGCCGCCGCCCTTGCCGCCAAGCTGTTCGGCGGCGATGCGCACGAAATCGACCGCATTGAACTTGGCGGTGAGGTCAGGGGTCACGCCGACCACCACGCCCGCCTTGCCGTCAGGCGCGACGCCTACGATGGCGACGATGCCGGAGCCGACCTTGGTCTTGGCCTCGTCCGCCAGAGACTTGAGATCCTTCATCTCGACGCCGGTGACCGCGCGGGCGAAAACCTTCACGCCGCCGATGTCGCTAAGGCCATCGTCCGAGCCGCCTCCGCCGCCGCCCATGGCGAGCTTGCGGCGGGCTTCAGTGAGTTCGCGCTCGAGCTTCCGCCGGTCTTCGATGAGGGCTGCAAGCCGCTCGGCCGCGTCATCGGCAGGCGCCTTCAGCAGGCTGGCGATCTCGCGCAGGCGCTTGCCTTCTTCGTTGAGATGCTGGCGCGCGCCATCGGCAGTCTT
>CANBVC010000013.1 GCA_947372795.1 Beijerinckiaceae bacterium | reverse complement strand
CTGATCGTAAGCCGTGTAGGTCGCCCCGCCCGTCTCAGCCAGAATCTTCGTGATCGCCGCCGTCAGGGACGTCTTGCCATGGTCAACGTGACCAATCGTTCCAATGTTGCAGTGCGGCTTGTTACGGTTGAATTTTTCCTTGGCCATGGACCTGTTCCGAATGTGCAGTGTGAGGAGATAGGCTCCGCGAGCGGATTCGACGAGCGGTCAATAGAACCCTTCTTCGCGTTCTTCAAGTGTGAGGAGGCCTGAATTATGGGCCTTTAGACCGCGCTTCACGCGCTTTTTTATTGGAGCGCGAGAACGAGCTGTCACAGAACCGTTGCAACCGGGACGAAGGGGGCCTGGAGTCGGCGTTCAGGATGGGGCCAACGACTTAACCTATGCTTTAAATTGCGGCGGAGCGATCTTATTGCCCCCCCATCGCCACTTTCGCTTTCACGATCACGTCCGGCGGCATGGAGACGATCTCATCCGCAAGCGCCTTCACCTGTAGATGGGTGAGCGGGCGGACCTGCATCTCCACCTTGCGGGAATCTTCGATATAGGCTGGATCGCGAAGGGTTTCTTCAAAGGCCTTGCGCAATGCGGCGAGACGGTCGGTCGGGATGCCGGGCGTCGTCAAGAAGACGCGGCCAAGCGCGATTTCAGCGGAGAAGAGTTTGAAGATGGCGCGCTGCTCGTCGTTGGTCGCGAGATCTGTCAGCAGCGGCAGGTTCTGCCATTCAGGATCACGCACCGCGCCAATCTGCAGGAGCATGTCGATCTTGCCGCTGGGCAACCAATCGGGGTTTTGCGCTTTCAGGCTTGAGAAGAAATTACCCGCGCGTCCGAACACTTCGCCGCGCTCCATCGCCAGATGGATTTCGTTGGTGCTCTTATAGCCAGAGACGATCTTGAACTTGTAGCCCAACATATTGTTCAGCAGCGTGGGATATAGCATCGTATAGGAGCCGGCGCCCGTGGCGCCCATCAGCACCTCGCGCGTCTTGATTTGCTCGATGGATTTGATGCCCTGCGAGCTCGCCGTATAGAGATTGGCGTTCTCCACATCGCTTGAACCGAGGTAATTGAAATTTCGCGCATCATATTGAGCGCCGCGACCGTCGAGCACCTGATAGCCCACGAAGGCAGGCAGAACGGCCCCGATATACGTGCCGTCGCGCGCGGCCTGCGCATAGAGGAAGTTCGTGGCTTGCAGATGCCCTGCGCCAGTCATGTTTTTTGGCAGCACGGAGGGATTGCCAGGGATATGATTTCCCAGATGTTTCGCGACGAGACGCGCATTGGTGTCAACGCCACCGCCGACGCCTGTGGAGATGATCAGCGAGATAGACTTACCCGCATAAAAATCCGAGACGGCGTCAGCTTTGGCGAATTGGGCAGGCGCGAAAGTCGCCAAGGCGGCGAAGGTCAGTGCGCGAAACATAAGGGTCGCCCTCACTTTTCCGACACGTCGATATAGACGCCTTCAAGATCTGTGAGATGGAACTCGCCCACGGGGCACTGCTTGAAGAGGTCGAGACGCGCCTTGCCTTCCTCGCCATAGCCCAGCGGCTTGGTGACGAATTGCGGATTGAAGCCGATGATCTCGTCCATATCCTTGCGCACAGCCTCGATGCTCTCGACCTTGAAGCCGAAGTGATCGAGCTGCGGGGGCAGCGGATCGTGGCCAATGAAATTGTCCATCGACCACTGCATGATCACCAGCGATACGCGGCCATCGCTCAGATGCCAGGCGCCGTCCTTCTTGGTGGCCTGCAGCTCGAACACATTCGTGTAGAATTCCGCGCTGCGGTCGATGTCGCGGCAACGCATGGCGATGTGGTTGATGTATCGCGTCTGTTCCCAGTCATTCTCCGCAAAGATATCTAGCGCCTTGCCGGAGTTACGCTCCGCCAGATCGAAGATGATCATGTCAGGGTCATGTGCGCTGACCGCCGCATTGGGACGCACCGAAGGACGCGTGACCCATTGAAGGGCTGGATCAAAAGCCTTGATGCGCTCCAGCGTGAGCTTCATGCTCTCGACCTCGAAACCGAAATGATCGAGGCCGCTGCGACGCCCTTCGCGCCGGGGAATGTTGTTGAGGCCGATGCGCCCATCGCCAACAGGCATGGCGCGTGCGGGACGGGTGTTGCCGGACCCCTTCATGCCAAACAGCGCCATGTAGAAGCGCGCGTTCGAAGCATAAATGTCGCTTGCGATGGCAAGGTGATTGAGTCTGGCGAACATACGTTTCATCCCCACAAGAAATTTGAAGTCGTTTTAACTGCTCGCCCCCGCACGGGCAAGGCGGCCTGCTTCGGCTTGACGGCTTTGCGCGATCTATGGCAGCGAAGGACCATCGTATAATAGGGAGGCCGCAAGCATGAGCGCAACCATCAACGACACATCGGTTCGCGCCGCAGGCCTCAATCTGCGTTATCTGGAATCGGGCTCCGGCCACCCTGTTATTTTCCTGCATGGCGGCTCGCTTGGCTCCTCCGCCGATGTGTTCCTGCGCAATATGCCCGCATTCGCAAAGGCGGGCTTCCGGGCGCTGGCTTTCGATCAACCGGGCTTTGGTCTCTCGGATGTTCCCGAGGATCATTCAGCGGGGCTTCGTCGCAAGAGCGTGCTGGCGTTCATGGATGCGCTCGGCATCAAGACGGCCGCCCTCGTCGCCCATTCGCAGGCGGGCGGCATGGGTGTGCAGATCGCCCTCGCGTCTCCTGAACGCGTGAGCCATTTGGTGGTGCTGGGCACGGGTAGCCTGTTGCCACCGTTGGAAGAGGCCAAGGAAGGGCTCGACGGCGCCGCCCAGCAGAGGCTCGAACGCAAGATGGCGACCCACGAGCCGACCATCGAAGAGACGCGCAAGCTGCTTGAAGCCAACCTCTTTCACCACGACCTCATCACGTCAGAAGAACTTGCGCTGCGCCATTCGCGCAGCACGGGCAAGAATTTCGAGGCCTTTGTGGCCCGCTCTGGCCTGCCTGCGGCTCCGAAAGATCCGACCGCCGTTCCGCTGTGGCGGCGCATGATCGACGTCACCTGCCCGTTGCTGCTCATCTATGGCCGCAATGACAGGGCCAACGCCTATGAGCGCGCCTTGAAGCTGAAGGAGCTGGCGCCGCAGCTCGATTTGCACATCACGCCCGATTGCAAACATCTGGTGCCATGGGATGCGCAGGCTGAGGTTGAGCGGCTGACCATTCCCTTCCTCTCCTGAGCCCCGAAGGAACGCATCTCATGCGCATCTGCATCATCGGCGCGGGCGCCATTGGCGGCCTGCTGGCTGCGCGTCTCGCCGCCAATGGCGAGCGCGTCACAGTTGTGGCGCGCGGCGAGCATCTGCGCGCCATCAGCGCAAATGGGTTGCGATTGCTCACCGAGGAAGGCGAGATCAAGGCTTCGGTCGAGGCCGTGAGCGATCTTGCGAGCCTTGAGCCGCATGACCTCATCGTTCTCGCGGTCAAAGCCCATCAGCTCACCCCCATCGCCGCCGATGTGGGACGGCTGGCGCGGGCGGGCGGGCTCGTGCTGACCATGCAGAACGGCATCCCCTGGTGGTATTTCCACAAGCACGGCGGCCCCTATGAAGGGCGCGGTCTTGAGACGGTCGATCCGGGCGCGATCATCGCGCAGTATCTGCCGGTCGATCAGGTGATTGGTTCAGTGGTCTATCCAGCGGCGGAAATTGCAGAGCCCGGCGTCATCCGCCTCATCGAGGGCAATCGCTTCTCGCTGGCGGAGCTCGACAACAGCGCCAGCGAGCGCATCCAGGAGGTCTCGCGGGTCTTCACGGCGGCGGGCTTCAAGGCGCCGGTCGTGAGCGACATCCGGGCCGAGATCTGGACCAAGCTCTGGGGCAACATGAGCTTCAACCCCATCAGCGCCCTCACCGGTGCGACTCTGGCTGGCATCTGCACCCATCCACAGGGGCGCGCGCTGGCGGCGGACATGATGCGCGAGGCGCAGGCGGTCGGCGAAAAGCTCGGCATACGCTTCCGCATCCCCCTCGCCAAGCGCATCGCGGGCGCGGAGGCCGTGGGCGAACACAAGACTTCGATGCTGCAGGATGTGGAAGCTGGACGCGCCACCGAAGTCGATGCGCTGGTGGGCTCGATTCTGGAGCTGGGCGCAGTGGCGGACGTCCCTACCCCAGCGATTTCAGCCATTTATGGCTGCATGCGCTTGCTCGACGATACGCGCGCGAAGCAGCGGGCCGGGGCTTGATAGCTCTAACAGATTGAAAAGATTGGAGCGGGTACAGGGAATTGGAGCCTGTTATTCAGCTTGGACGCAGAATGCGTGAGCAATTTTACGATGCTGGATCGTTCGATTCGTTCTGATTGGTACCGTCACGGCGTTTGATTGCGTTTAAAGCTCCATCAGGCAGGGATTTGTAAAGTGCGTCGATGTGTTTCGGCTGCGAGATTGTCGCATCAACGATTACGTTGACGATGTCGAACAATTTGCTTGCAGTCGCCTTGTCATCGCGCAGATCAATTCGCCCTGGATGAACAGCTTCGTTGCCGAGGACCCTTACAACATCCAGCGCCTGATGAACTCTTGCGTCCAAACCTAGCTTGAAGAGAGCTCCAATATCCTCGTCAAGTTTCTTGCCTTTCAAACCTAAATGCACTGTAAGCTTTTGCAGGCTGAGGCGTAAAAGAGCTGCCGCGCCGCGCGGGGATTGTTCGAGGATTGACGCAGCCTCGACAAAATCCGCTCTGACATCAGCTGGCATATCTTCATTGGGCACCATGACTTGAATTGCTTGAGGATAAAGCAAATTATCTGCCACCCATACTGCAAACGCGTGGCAACTATAACACTCACTGACGCTAAGGTTACACAGCTCAGTCTCAGAATACCCATTTGTTTCCAAATTGACGAACAATTTTTTCGACAACTTCCGCTCCAGCCACTCAACAACTTTAAAGGGAGCGACAATCCTTCGATCACTCTTTATTTCATCAATATGAGCGGCCGTAGGAATAAAGGGGCGATCATCCGTTTTATATGGATGCGTAAATGTCTTGTACCAAGTTTGATGGGAGATCGCCCCGCAGTGAGGACAGCTAAATGACTTTTCGCCCAGCGCTGGCCTCACTACTTTTCCGGTCACTTGCGCCCCCCAGCAAATCGAATCCCGGTGAGAATATTAGCGCTAAATCTTGAGCTTGGCTATAAACGCTCACCCTCTGAGCTAGTTTCAATGATTTCAAAATGATTATTGGAGCGGGTACAGGGAATCGAACCCTGGTATTCAGCTTGGAAGGCTGCTGCTCTACCATTGAGCTACACCCGCGTCGTCCCTGATATGTCCCGAGCGGGACCATTTGGCAAGATGTCTGTCGGCCATCGTGTGCACAAGTCTTGAACTTGAGACCCTCCGCACAACAATAACCCCTCTCCTGTGGGGGTTTTCGTGCCCGTTCTTTTTGAGCCTTGGCCTTTTTGGCCCAACTTATTTGCGTCGCTGGACACGAGCCCTGCCGCGCGCCCCCCCTTCGCCACGCTTGATTCCGTGCTGCTGGACTTGCCCACCATGGAGCTGCGGGCTCGGGCCTGCGATGGCGGCCGCAAGGGCGTCCCGATTCTCATCGTGGCGCCCCTCGCGCTACATGACGCCGCGATCGCGGATTTCGCGCCTGGCTTCAGCCTTGCGGCTGTGCTGGATGCGGCGGGCCCGGTCGCCATCACGCGCTGGCGTTCGGCGACGCCCGACATGCGGCTGCTGACGATCGATTCCTATCTCATGGAATTGAATGTCGCAGTCGATGAACTCGGCGGGTGCGCCGCGCTTGTGGGCCTTTGCCAGGGCGGCTGGCTCGCCGCCGTCTATGCCGCGCGCTTTCCCCGGAAGGTGGCGGCGCTGACGCTGGCGGGGGCGCCCATAGACCTCGAAGCGGCGCCCTCACAGATCGTGGAGCACGTGGCGGCGACGCCCTCGCTTCTGCTGCAATCCTATCTCTCAGCTTTCGGGGGACTAGCCCCGGGTGAGCATCGACGCATGGTCTGGAGCCGCGCCTCACTCGACGCCACGGCGCGCGAGGCCCTTCAACGCGAGCCGACCGGCGCCCAGCAAACAGCCTTCGACAGATGGAACGCCTACACCATGGCCCTGCCCGGCCCCTTCTTCAGCGAAGCCACCGAATGGCTGTTCCGCGAAAACCGGCTGGCGCGGGGGCGCTTCTGCGCGCTGGGGCGCATGTGCGATCTTTCCGCCATTGAGGCGCCGATCTCCCTGCTGATGGCGACAGACGACATCATCATTCCGCCGCTCCAGACGCTCGCCATAAAAGACCTGTGCCCGCGGGCAAAGGTAAGCGCGCGGCTGGCGGAAGGCGTTCATCTTTCTCTATTCATGGGCGCAGACATGCTGGCTGGCGCATGGAGCGAGATTGCAGCGGAGCTTGCGCAAACGCTGCAATCAAGGCAAGGAGCGAAGCCTAGCCGCTCACAATCTTCTCGATATCACGCACCGAGTGTTTAGTGAGGTCTTTGTCAATTTCGCCGATGACCCGATCCTGAAGGCTCTTGGACGCCGCCTTGCGCACCACGGCCAGCGCGCGCGGCGGCGCCACCAGCACCACCTCACGCACGTCACTCGCATCACACAGCGCTGTAAAGGCTTCGACAGCGCTGCGCACGAAGGCGTCCTCGGCGGCATCATGCCAATCCGTTCCTTCAATGGAGCTGCGCGGTCCAAAGGCGTTGCCAAGGCGGCCGGGCTTATCGGCCCCCAGATCGGCTGAGTGGGAAGCGCCCTTCTCGTGCATCTCCTGCTCTACCTCGAACGCTGGTTTGCCAGCTGGACCGGTATTGCGAATGAAAAGGGCCTTGCGCCCATCGCAAACCAGCACGCGCGCATCGGGATGAATAAATCTGTCCATGGCGAACTCCGTCGAGCGATCAACTCAATGGAACGCGCCAAGTCACGATTTTGATCCCTTCCCTAACGGGCGAGGAAGCTCTCCATAATGCGCGCCACCTCAGCGGGGCGGTCGTGATGCAGGTTGTGGCTAGTGTCGGGAACCTTGTCGCAGACGACATTTTTCAAAAGCGCAGCCCGGGCCGCAAGACCGCCCGGCTCCGAGTCGATGCGCGATATACGATCGGAGGCCAGCCAAAGGGTCGGCGCTTCGATGCGCTGCATACAGGCGGCCCATTCCGCCTTGCGGTGGCTGACGGCGAAGGGCGCGCGGTGGAGAGGGTCAAAGGCCCACTCGATCAAACCGTCCGCCCGGAGACTTGACGACTCCGCGGCCAGAAACAGCGCCTTATCCATGGTCAGGCGCGGGTTCGTCTGACGCAGGCGCTCGGCCATCTGCCCAAGGGTCTCATATGGGCGCGAAGGCTCGGGCCCCTCGCGCCAGATCTTGATCCATTTACCCAGATTATCGGGCGTCTCATCTGGGTCGCTATCAGCAAGGCCAAAGGCGTCAAGTGCGATCAGTTTGGAGACACGCTGCGGGCGCACCCCCGCATAGACGCCAGCGACCTGCCCGCCAAGGGAATGGCCTGCGACGGGAATGGCGGCGCCTGGCGAGACAGCGTCAAGAATGAGGTCGAGGTCGGCCAGATAATCCTGAAACCAATAACCTTGCGGATTCCAGTCGCTGCGCCCATAGCCGCGCCAATCGGGCGCGATGAAATGGTGGTCGCCCGAAAATTCATCAACGATGAACTGAAACGTGGCGCTGCAGTCGCGCGAACCGTGCAGCAGAACGATTGGCGGCGCATCGCACGGCCCCCATCTTCTGACATGGCACTTCAAGCCCCGCATTTCGATGAACTCGGAACGGGCAATTTTGCGCGGCGCGTAAACGGCCACATCGGCCATGTGAGCCTCCCTCTCCAGTTGGCTTATCATCTCGCGGACCGGTCAGGCGGTGACCGGATCGGCAACCTGCTTCAACGATGCGATCATGGCGTCGAGGCGGTTTCCGTCGGGGTCAGCGACAGCGGCAAGCCGCGCCTGCAGAACCGCGTCGGCGAAATGGGCTTCGTTTTGCCCCCCTGTCAGCATGGGCTCGATGATCTCGTCAGCGATACGCCGCCAGTTGGCGTGGCCGCGCTCCCAAGTATCACCGTAACCGCGCACCAACTGGGCCGTTTCGACGATCTCGCTGGCGGCGGCAGGATCCTTATGCAGGGCCTGTTCGATGAGGTTCAACCAGTCCTCGATCCACGCCTTTTCCTGCGCCGCGCGCAGCGACATGGGCCGAATACGCCGCATGGAAGCCAGAGCGCTGAGCTGCAGGAAGCCCCACAGCCCCGTAGTATGCACGCGCATGGGGATTGCGGCGCGCTCCAACCCAGCGAAGCGCACAAACCACAGCAATCCGCGCGCTAGTGGCGCTGGCAGGATGGACAGAATCTCGTTGGGACCGGGCTTCAGAAACTCGATCACGCGTACGATATCGCCCTGCCGCGCCCGCGCTTCCGCCCGCACGCGCGCCAGCCGCGCCTCGCGCAGTTTGAGCTGCGCCACGCGCACCACGTCCTCGCTCGACATCCGAACGGCAAGGCAGCGCGCCAGTTCGGAGATGAACGGTCCGTCAGCCTCGCGCTGCAAAGCGAAACGCTCAAGCCTATCCAGATAAAGCCGTGCATGGTCGGCGCCCTGAAAATCAACGAGGCGCTCTACGCCTGCGCGCACATTGAAACGCGCCTCCTGCGGCAAGGCGTCGATCATCGCACCGAAGATCGCAGGCGCCGGTTCAAAAGCCGTGGTCTCCGGCGGAGCCTTCTCCTCATCGTCAAATGCAAGTCCAGCTTCAAAGCCGCGAAGATTGGCCTCGACCGCTCGGCCATCGAGCTTGATGGCTGTACGACATGCTTCTGGCGACAACGCCAGGGCGCGGCAGGCAAGACCGAAGATCACGGCGTTCAATTGCGCGTTCGCAGCATCGGCGAGAGCCCCGAAATCGCCTATATGATGAGCTTTCGAAAAACACTTGGCCGCATTCATGATCAAATCGGAATCCGCGCGCCCGTCCGACATCGCGATCTTTTCAGTGATCGCATAGACGCGCCGCAGGGGCGCGATGATTGTGGTGCGATCAGGCGTGACGAAGCCTGCTTGGATCAACCGACCCGCCTCCAGCAATTCGGTGGCGATGAACAGATCGACTTCGCCTGCGGTCGGGGCGAGGCTAAGGACAGGCGCGCGCCCATCTGCGCGAAGCATTTCGACATAGTAAGTCGTGCTGCCTGTGCGCTGCGCCACGCCGGGCACAGAGGTGCGCTGCGCCGCATAGCCGTCTGCCAGGGCGGCGTCCGTAAGCCAGCTCGCAAGAACTCCACCACCCTCGCCGCCAAGAGCCGAGATGAGGATACGGATCGGTTCGCTCATGGCTTGCCATCCCCGCTCAGGAAACGAATGAGCTTTGTTTCCCACTGCTCACGAAAGCGATCGAACCATTTCGGATTTTGCACAATGTCGATCTGCGCGAAGGAAGGGCAAAGTTGCGCAGCATGGGAGACATCGCCACAAACGCCGCAGCCCACGCAATCATTGTTCACATGCGCCACAGGGTCCTTGCGAAGAGGATCTTCATTTGCCTTCAGCGTGAGGGACGGACAGCCCGAAAGCCGGATACAGGAGTGATCGCCTGTACAAATTTCCGGGTCGACCCAAAAGCGTGTGCGCACCACCCTTTCGCCTGCGGCGACCGCCTTTGCGATTTCCGGGCGGATGCGCCTTTGGCGCGCTAACTGACATTCGCCATCAGCGATGATGACGCGCAAGCCCTTCGCAGGGGTCAGAATCGCCTCGCGCAATGTCTTGATCATCCGGCCTATGTCATAGGTGCGCACGCGGCTGATCGCTTTCACACCCATGCCTCGCAGCGTCTTTTCGATATCGACGCCCGCCCCGCGTCCCTCGCTGGTCGGCGCGCTAGATGGCAGATCCTGAGCGCCGGTGGCGCTGGAATAGCCGTTGTTCATGATGACGAGCACGCCATCGTTGCGGTTGAAGACAGATCCTGCGACGCCTGTCAGAAGCCCATTATGCCAAAAGCCACCATCGCCCATGATGCTTACGGGCTTGCGCGCCTGCGTGTTGGAGACGGCGGCGGCTGACGCTAGCGACATGCCATAACCCAAAATGGAATTGCCCTGATCGAATGGCGCGAAAGTCGCCAGCGCATGGCAGCCGATGTCGGCGGCCACATGGGTCGGCCCGATCTCGCTCTTCAAGATTTTCATCGCGGAAAAAACCGGACGCTCCGGGCACCCGGTGCAGAGCCCGGGCGGGCGGGCGGGCATCGGGGCGGCGAGCATGCCGCGCACATTCTCCTCATGCTCCGCGACCGCAGCCAGCCAGCTATCAAGCGCCCCGCAATCGCGCCCATTGACGCGCAGGAAGGCGGCGAGGCCCTGGCCAAGCACCCGCTGGGTATATTCGCCGCCCATCGGCAACACGTCTTTACCAAAGATCCGCGTCTGCAGATCCGCCTTGCGCAAGATCTGCCCGATAGCCTGTTCAAGATAGTCGGGCTGCCCCTCCTCGACGATGAGCACCGCCTTCTTGCCAAGGCAGAACTGTTCGATCTGGCGCGGCGCCAGCGGATGGGTGACGTTGAGCACCAACACGGGCAAAGCGACATCGCCAAAGACATCAGACAAACCCGCAGCGTGAAGGCGGCTGTTCAGCGCATTAAACAAGCCACCCTGCACGATAATGCCGATATCGCCATCCTGCGGGCCACGAGTTTCGTTCAACTCATGCTCGATGATGAAATCCTGCGCGGCGGGCAGTCGGCGTTTGAACTTGTCCGTCTCCTGAATGAACGTCACGGGCGGATGGGCGAGACGCATATATTCGAAGGGCGCGGGCTCAGGGATGCGATGAGCCGTAGACTGCGGCGCCGCCCGATTGGCCCTGGTCTCAAATGAGCCGAACATATGGCAGGCACGAATGCGAAGCTCGAGCATGACCGGCGTGCTGGAGGCTTCGGAAAGCTCGAAGCCCTTCTCCACCATGCGGACGATGTTCGCGAGTTCAGGACGCGGGTCCATCAACCAGATCGACGACTTCAAAGCGAAAGCGTGGGTGCGCTCCTGAACGACGCTGGCGCCCTCACCATAATCTTCGCCAACGATGATGAGCGCACCTCCCTTGACGCCAGGTGATGCAAGGTTCGAAAGCGCGTCGGCGGCCACATTGGTGCCCACGATGGACTTCCACGTCACAGCGCCGCGTATCGGATAGTTGACCGAAGCGCCCAGCATGGCTGCAGCGGCGGCTTCGTTCATACAGGGCTCGACATGCACGCCGAGCCGTTGCATCTCCTCCTTCGCCTCAACCAGAACATCTAGCAAATGCCCCACCGGCGCGCCCTGATAGCCGCCGACATAGGACACGCCTGATTGCAAAAGCGCCTTGGTGACGGCGATGATGCCTTCACCCCGGAATGTGTCACCGTCCGACAGCTTAAGGCTTTCGATTTCCCGCTTGAACGAAATTTCAGCCATTTTAGCGCCTCTGCTATTTCAGTTCGATGACCTTGTTGATGGTCACGAGGACTTCGGGCGTCACCTGCGCCAGCGAGGCGAAGATTTCCTTGCCGCGCGGAACATCCACAAAGGAATAGGGCAGCCCGTTCAACTGCATCGACTTCTCGATGAATTCTGGATCATTGGCCGCAGCGGCGTAGGCTGCGCGCAGATCTTCCACGGCTTCGGCCGGCGTGCCGTGCGGCGCAAAGCCAGTGAATGTCATTTCACCAATCTGACCAATCAGCCAGTTCGTGGCGTCCCACAGCGGGCCCGAGGGCGCCTTACCGTGAATCTGGCGATAAAGATCAGGGAAAGCGGGCATTTCCTTGATGAGGGGATGGGGCGTGAATTGGCCCTGCTCATCCGTCGCTACAAGATAAGCGACGCCGAGACCCTGTCCCGATTTGATAAAGTCGGCATTGCGGCCACGGAACGTCGTGATGCTCGTCGAATGAAAATGCACCTCGCCACGCTGCATCGCGAGGAACACGTCATTGCCACCCTTGTAGCCGATGATCATCTTATCCTTGACGCCCAGGACGCCAAGCGCGAGATGCGCCAGAAGCCCGGAGGGGTCGGTCGGGTTGAGCGCGCCAACGACAAGCATCTCAGCCCGTGCGACGTCGGTCGGTTGTTTGAACCCACCAGGAATGCTCGCGGTGCTGCCATAGAGAACGCGCGTGTCGGACGTGCCGCCGAGGAACTCGAAATTCTCATAGCGCGCGCGCATGTTCGGCAGCTTGAGCGCCTGCGCGAGGGGATCCCATGGACCCCAGAGAATCGTCTGCCCATCGGGCTTGGCTTTCTCAGCCAGAAAGTTCGTCGCAAGCAGCCCGCCAGCGCCCGGCATGTTCTGCACGAGCATTGTGGGGGAGCCCTTTAGATGCTTCTGGATCACCTGCGCGAAAAGGCGCGCGAAGAGGTCGACCGTGCCGCCAGCCTCGAGACCCACCACGATGGTGATCGTCTTGCCCCTAAAATAGGGTTCTGACTGCGCATGGGCCGGGACGCCCGCCATGCTCGCAAATATCAAGGCGCAAAGGCCCGACAGTCGCGACGCCATCCGTCTGCCCCCCATCGCATCCCCTCCCCTTTATTTGCGGTTACGAGCGACCATGACCTTGCGAGCGGCGCCTAGATAGTCTTGTTCCGATTGCTGCTGTTGCGCCAGTCCCACCAGGTCATAGTAACCATCGAGCGTGCAGAACCCCGGTCGGGCGGCATCGAGATTCCGGTCTTTCTTCAAAGACGCCATGGCCCGGTTGACGGCGCCCACCGCAGCAAAGAGCGCGGCTGAGGGAAAAGTCATCATCGCCGCGCCCGCCGCATCGAACTCATCAGGCGTCGGCATGCCCTTGGGGTTTGCGTTGGACATATTCGCCATCTGAGCGCCCGGCACCTCACGCAAGATGCGTTTGAATGCGTCCAGCTGATCGGCTCCGATGACCTTGGCCATATCGACGCCCATGTCCATATAGAGCTGCGCGCGTTCAATGGCGCCATCTAGCCCCTCGACCGAGAGGGCATCGGTGCGGGCCACGATGAAGAGATCCGGATCACGCCGCGCGTCCAGCGCGGCTTTCAATTTGGCGAGCATGTCTTCGGTGGAAATGAGCTGCTTACCTTCCATATAGCCGCAACGGGGTGGAAAGACCTGATCACTGATGAAGAGCCCGGCGACGCCAGCATCCTCGAAGGCGCGCACCATCTGCCGCACATTATTGACGCCGCCAAAACCAGTGTCGCCATCCACATAAACAGGCACATTCACGGCCGCGCAGATGCGCCCGTAATGATCAGCATAATCGCGCATGTTGGACTGCCCAGTGTCAGGCTGTCCGAGAAGAGACCCAGCGGCTGCATAGCCGCCGGCCACAACAACGTCGAAGCCTTGCGCCTCGATGATGCGCGCTGATAGCGCGTCATAGGCGCCGGGCGCCAGGACCATTCCCGGGGCGGCGATTAGTTCACGGAAACGCTTGCGCATGTTCATGGCGGCTCCTCAAAGACCGGATGCGTCGGCGCGCTGGGACCAAGGCAGCATGTCCGTCATCTTCTTTTCGAACGCCTCGATCTCAGTTCGGTGCTTCATCGTAAGGCCTATATCATCAAGTCCCTCAAGAAGGCGTGTGCGGTCGGCGGCGGAGATTTCGAAAGTCATGTGCAGTCCATTCGGACCGGTGATCTCTTGCGAAACAAGATCAACAGTGAAAGGCGCTGCGCCATTGGTGGCGACAACGGCCGCTTCAAGCGTGTCGGCCAGCGCGTCCGAGAGGGTGATGGGCAGGATGCCGTTCTGCAAGCAGTTCTCGCGATACATATCGGCGAAAGACCGCGCGATGATGCAGGTGACGCCAATCGCCAGAAAGGTCCAGACAGCAGACTCGCGCGAACTGCCACACCCAAAATTGCTGCCTGACACGAGGATCGCGCCATTGCGAAATTGCGGCTGATTGAAAACGAAGTCGGGAATCTCGGCGCCATCAGCGCCGCGCCGCCGATGGCGGAAAAGGGTCTGCGCATAGTCTTCGCTCATGCGCGCTCCAGCGCCAATCGGCGCGATCTGGTCAGTATTCACGTCGTCTTCAAGAAAGGGGATCGCCGCCCCCGTCACGCGCGTAAAAGCTTTCATCAGGCGCCCGCCTTCATCTGGGGAACATCGACGATCTTACCCGCTATGGCGGCGGCGGCGGCGAGCGCCGGGCCGACCAGATGGGTGCGAACGCCCCTGCCCTGTCGATTTTCGAAATTGCGATTCGTGGTCGAGAGGATACGCTCGCCCGCCTTGCCGCCGTCGCCATTGGCGCCAGCGCACATGGAGCAGGCCGACTCGCCCCAGACAAAACCGGCGTCACGGAAGATCTTGTCGAGGCCGATGGCTTCCGCCTCGCGCTTGACGCGTGCGGAGCCTGCGGAAATCAAAGCAAAGACGCCCTCCGCCACGTGCTGGCCTCGCACGATTTCAGCCGCCTCGCGAAGATCCGGCAGCCGCGCATTGGTGCACGAACCGATGAAGACACGATCGACCTTGAGGCCTGCGATCTTCTCTCCGGGCTGTAGGCCCATATAATCAAGCGCGCGCTCAACGGCTGCGCGTTGCTCGCTGGGCAGATTGGTGGGGTCAGGCGCGCGCCCGTTCACCTCGATCACTTGCGAGGGGTCCGTGCCCCAGGTGATCTGTGGCTGCAGGCCATCGCAGTGGACTGTGACCTCGCGCTCAAAGGCCGCGTCGTCATCACTTGGTAATGTACGCCAATAGGCGAGCGCGCGATCCCACATGGCGTCCTTGGGCGCCCAGGGGCGGCCATGCAACCATTCGAAGGTCTTGTCATCGGGCGCGACAAGGCCACTGCGCGAGCCCATTTCAATGGTGAGGTTGCACAGGGTCAGGCGACCTTCAATCGAGAGCGCACGGGCGACTGGACCAGCGAATTCGATGATATGGCCGCGCCCGCCCGATACGCCGATCTGCGACAGCACCTTCAACGCCACATCCTTGGCGCTGGCGAGCGCGCCGATCTTTCCTTCAAGATTCACGCGCATGCGCTTTGGATGGACCAGCGCCATGACCTGCGTGGCGAGCACATGTTCAAGCTCGGTCGTCCCGCAACCAAAAGCCAGCGCGCCGAGGCCGCCGACCGTACAGGCGTGACTGTCTGGCACCGCATGGGTGGCGCCGGGCAGCACCATGCCGATTTCGGGTCCGACCACATGGGAAATGCCATGGTCTGCATCCCCAAGATCGAACACGCGCACATTGTTCTCACGGCTGGCGGCGCGCACGGCGTCCATGAAGGCCTTACCTTCGGGATTTGTCGTATCATCACGCCCGGGCGTAGAAGCGGGCGTATGATCCAGCGCCGAGAAAGTGATGTCAGGACGGCGCACTATGCGGCCGGCTTCCTTCAACTTCTTGAATGCGTGCGGCGCATGCAGCTCATGGGTGATGTGACGATCGATGAACAGCAGTTCACGGCCATCCATCCGCCGGCAAACCACGTGGGCGTCCCAGATTTTGTCGAATAACGAACGCCCCATGCCTCATTCCTCTGTTTTTTCTCTACTTCAACCATGAAACTGCGCCAGCAGTTCAGGCGGGATTTGCGCCGAGCGCAGACGCCCAGGCTTTAGCGGATCAGCGGCCACCAGTACGCGTGTCTCCCAGGCCTCGATGGCGAGATCATCGCCATGAAAGACCCTGTGGTGGATCTTGAAACTGGAGCGGCCCAATTCGACGAATTCGCTGACGATATCGATATCATCACCAAAGGTCGCGGGCTTGCTGAACTTTGCCTGCGTATCCACCATGGGCCACCCGACGAGGCCGTAGCTGGAGACGAGGTCGCGCTTGCGAAGCCCGCTCGCAGCTTCGATCAGATGAGAGGTGCTGGCGTCAAACATCTCGAAGTATCGGGGATAATAGACGATTCCCGCGGCATCGCAGTCACCCCATTCGATCCGCACGGTTCTACGATTTTGTTTCATGCCGCAACTCCCAGCACTAGCGCCTATTTGCCGCCCATGTTCTCCATGCTCTCGCGAAGTGTGTTGACGATTTCAGGCGAGACGCCGGAGAGCGACTTGAAGATCTTCGCGCCCTCCTCCATTCCCACGTAATCGAAAGGCAGGCCATTGCGCTGGATGGCTTCGTCGATGAACTCCTTGTCGATCATCGTGTCCTCAATCGCCTTGCGCAGGATCTTGAGGCTCGCGTCCGGCGAGCCCGGCGCCGCCATGCCGACATAGGCGAGGTCGCCAAACTGCTGCACGGTCCAGTTGAAAGCGTTCCAGAGCGGACCCTCGGGAGCCTTACCATGGATCTCCTTATAAAGGTCCTGGAACGCGGGCATGTCCGTTACGTCCGAACGGCGGCGATACTCGCCCTTCTCATCGGAGGCCAAAAGATAGGCGAGGCCGGCGCCCTCGCCCGAGGTGATGAAGCTCTTCGACCGCGTGCGATAGGTCGCCAGGCTCGTGTTGTGGAAATTCACCTCGCCGCGCTGGAGGGCCAGGAACACATCGGCGCCACCGCGATAACCGCTAACGACCTTATGCTCGACGCCAAGCGTCTTGAGCGAGAGATGTGCGAGAATGCCGGAAAGATCGGTTGTTCCATATGCGCCGATGATGAGGTCCTTGGCTTTCATGATATCGGCTGGCTTCTTGAAGCCGCCGGGCACGGCGTCGACGCGCATATAGTTCACGCGCACATCTGCGATACCCCCGAGATAGGGGAACTGATCATACCGCGCGCGCAAGCCCTGATTGCCGAGCGCCTGAGCGAGCGGGTCCCAAAGGGACAGGATGATCTGCGATCCGTCCTTGGGCGCTTTCTCATAGATGTAATTGAAGGCGAGAACGCCGCCCGCGCCCGGCATGTTCTGCACCACAATCGAAGGCTCGCCGGGGATGTGCTTTTTCAGATGCGGGGTAAAGAGGCGCACCAGCGTGTCCGCCGAGCCACCTGCTGCAAGACCAACGATGATTGTCAGCGTCTTTCCCGAATAAAATTCCTGTGCCTGCGCCGGACGCGACACTGCGCTGGTGAATGCCGTGGCCGCGACGAGCAGCCCTTTAATCCAAGTTTGCATTATTATCTCCTGTCGCCGCCGGCATGGGCGGCCTGAATTAAAAAGTCTTGGGCGATCACACGTCCTTCGACGCGGGCGGCGTGAACAAGGCTTCGCGCCTCTGCCAATCGTCGAGACGAAGAATGTCGAGGTATTCGCTCATGCTCGCTGCGCCTGCGCCAGCCTTCGCTACGTCGCCAGTTTCCCTCAACACACGTAGAAAGTTCTGCATGGATGGCAGCGCGGCGAGCAACATATATACCGAGCAAGACAAGAGCCGGTAGCCGATGCTCTCAAGGGTCTTCACATCCAGCGGCGGAACGCTGCCTGTGGGGGTGATGTTGTAAAGAAGGGGGATGTCGAGATTGCGCGCGATTTCCTGCGCCTCTTCGATTGTTTTTGGTCCTTCGACGAAGATTACATCGGCGCCAGCCTTCTGATAGGCCTGCGCGCGGCGAATAGCGCTATCGAGCCCCTCGACGGCGCGGGCGTCGGTGCGCGCGCAGATGACGAAATCGTCATCGCTGCGCGCGTCGAGCGCCGCCTTAACCTTGCCTTCCATTTCACCGCAGGGGATCACGCTCTTGCCAGCCAGCATGCCGCAGCGCTTGGGGCTGACTTGATCTTCGATCATCACGGCCGCGACGCCCGCGCGCTCGAATTCCATGATCGTGCGGCGGACGTTCAATGCGTTGCCATAGCCCGTGTCAGCGTCGGCGAAGACCGGCAGGCCGCTGGCGGCCGCCATCTGCCCTGCATTGTCGGCATTTTCCTTCAGCGTCATGACGCCGACATCGGGCATGCCAAGCTTCATGGCGGAGGATGCATTTCCAGAGCTCATCAGAGCTTCGAAACCCTCATGAGCGATCAGCCGCGCCGAAAACGCATCTCCCACCGAAGGAATCATGGTGATCTGACGCCTTGCGATCAGGGCGCGGAACCGTGTGGTGGACTTTTGGTGAGGGGACATCAGGTTTCCTTGAGGCGGGGCGCTTTATTCCACGAAAGGCTGAAGCCCGACCTGACGCATAAAGGGCTCCGCCGAGGGGGCGGCGAGCGCCTTGACAAGCTTGAGCGCGAGCTCAGGATCTTTCGTACTGGTGCTGACGCCTGCGGCGAAACCAATCCAGGTCTGCAGCTCGTCAGGCAGCAGGCCGACCATGTCGACCCCCTTCACGCCATACATACGCGAGGCGACGACCACGACCATATCGGCAGCGCCATCAGCGACGACCTCAACATTGTACTCGCCGGGCATGGGCAAAAGGCGGGACTTCATCTCTTCCTCGATGCCGAGACGCTTAACGAGATTGGCGAAATAAATGCCGCTGGCCCCCTCTTCGGGGTAGGCGACCTTCTTTGCCGCAAGGAGCGCCTTCTTGAAGCCGTCGGCGCTGGAAAGATCAGGACGCGGCGCGCCCTGCCTGATCCCCACGCCAATGCCGATCCGGCCAATGACCGTGCGCGAATCAGCATTGACCTTGCCAGCCTTGATCAATTCGTCGAGCACCGGCGGATTGAGAACGGCGACATCGAAAGCCTCGCCTTCCAGCACGCGCTTGCGCACCTGCGGATTGACCGCGAAATCGATGTTCACTTTGTCGCCGGTCGCCTTCTCGAAGCGGGAGCTAAGCTCAATCACCACCGGGCGACCGCCATTGCCAGACAAAACCGTGATTTCCGCCGCCTTCAGACTGACAGGTTGCAGGCCAACGGCGATAGCCAGAGCGGCGAATGTTGAAAGCAGGCGCATGGTTTCCCCCAATGATGGCATGCATCAGACCCGTGACTGGCTCTGCTGGCAAGTCATAGGCCAAATTTCACATGAAAATTTTGGGGAAGGGCGCGCAGGTTCGTGAATAAATGAAGGCCCGCGCCGGGCTTGCGCACAAGAAGCAAAATTTTTCAAAGTAAAAAAGAAGTGGTGGGGGAAGCAGGACTCGAACCTGCGAAGGCATAGCCAGCGGATTTACAGTCCGCCCCCTTTGCCGCTCGGGACATTCCCCCGGTACACAACCGCAAGCGGCGCGTCCCGAAAAAACCCCACGCAAAGGCAGGGCTTCATCTGGTGGCGCTTATCGGCAAAAGGAGCGTTCCCGTCAACCCGGAAAATGACGCATTGATTGCGCGAGCCCCTCGGGCGTGACAAGACTGCGCCCGAGAACGGTTCGAGAGGTTGCACGGTGGCGCGCAAGGAATTCCATTCAGGCCGCAGAGGCGCCCCACAGGATCGGCGTGATTCAGGCTCCGCTCACACTGGCTCTTCGGGCGGCGGGCGCCGTTCTTCGCGGCACGAGCCAAAGCATCGCCCGGCGGCGGATGTGGCGCAACTCTGGGGTTTTCATCCCGTGCGCGAAGCGCTGCGGTCGAGCCGGCGCGAAATTCTGCGTCTTTGGGCGACGGCGGACGCCGCCGAGCGGCTCAAAGTCGAGATCGAGGCCAGGGATGTCAAGCCAACCATCGTGACCCTCGACGAGGTTTCGGCGCGACTGCCCCCTGATTCTGTTCATCAGGGCCTTTTGCTGGAGGCGCGGCCTCTGGCGTCCATTGATATCGCCGACCTGCCCGCCAATGGTCTCGTGCTGGTGCTCGATCAGGTCACAGACCCCCACAATGTAGGCGCGATCGTGCGTACAGCCGCCGCTTTCGCTGTAGACGCCATAGTCACCACCGAACGCCATTCGCCGCATATGACCGGCGTACTCGCCAAATCCGCCTCCGGCGGGCTGGAGCATGTGCCTATGTGCACTGTCGTCAATCTGGCGCGAGCGCTAGAGGCGCTGGGCGATATGGGCTATCTGCGCGTCGGTCTTGATTCTGATGGGCCCGAGTCGCTCGAGAATACGCCGCTTTCACGACCGCTGGCGCTGGTGCTGGGAGCCGAGGGAAAAGGTCTTCGCCGCCTGTCACGGGAGAATTGCGACGTGCTGGCGCGCCTCGACATGCCCGGCGCCATCCGCAGCCTGAATGTGTCGAACGCCTGCGCTGTCGCCTTGGCGATGAGCCACATGAAGCTGGGCCGATCGCAGACCTGATGTTCGCGCGACATCGTGCGCCGTGCGGCGAACCAAAATCTGAAAAACGGGGCTATCCGGCAAGCTTTGCTAGACTAAGGTGTCATAACCGGCCCATCGACGCAGCCCCACGCTTCGTTTTACTATGTCTGTCGGTGGATTAAACTGCCGGGAGGGATGTCGTCTGGCGACGATCTTCCGCAATGAAGAACACTAAAGGACGGAAACATCTGCGACTGCTCAACTGGGCGCGCCCCAATTAATCAGAAAACGGGCAGATCGCATGATTATATCATTTGAGAGGAATTAACCATGAGCATGGCGATCGCCGACAAGAACCGGCCGATGACCGCAGAGGAACGCAAAGTCATCATCGCGTCTTCAGCAGGCACGGTTTTCGAGTGGTATGACTTCTATCTTGCTGGCTCGCTTGCAGCAAATATCGCCTCAGCCTTCGTGCCGGGCACGAACGATACGGCGAAATTCATCTTCGTGCTATTCGGCTTCGCCGCAGGCTTTGCGGTCCGCCCCTTCGGCGCGCTCTTCTTCGGCCGCCTTGGCGACCTAATCGGTCGGAAATACACATTCCTCGTCACCATGACCCTCATGGGCCTAGCGACCTTCGCCGTCGGACTGCTGCCGAGCTATGAGTCGATCGGTTACGCGGCGCCAGTCGCCTTCATTATCTGCCGTCTCACCCAGGGCCTTGCGCTCGGCGGTGAATATGGTGGCGCGGCGACCTATGTGGCGGAACATTCGCCCCCGGGGCGGCGCGGCTTTTATACCTCGTGGATTCAAACCACCGCCACGGTTGGCCTCTTCGTGTCGCTACTGGTGATTCTGGCCCTACGGCTGAGCATGAGCCCGGAGGCCTTCGCCGCCTGGGGCTGGCGCGTTCCGTTCCTCGTGTCGATCGTGCTGCTGGCCGTGTCCATCTGGATCCGTCTGCAGCTCGCTGAGTCCCCCGCCTTCCAGAAGATGAAGGAAGAAGGCACAGTCTCGAAGGCTCCGCTCACCGAGGCCTTCGGTCGTTGGGAAAACGCCAAGATCGGCATCATCGCCCTCTTCGGCGCCACTGCCGGTCAGGCGGTGGTCTGGTACACTGGACAGTTCTACGCCCTGTTCTTCCTGACCCAGACCATGAAGGTGGACGGCACGACTGCGAATCTGTTGATCGCCTTCTCACTGCTTGCCGGCACACCGTTCTTCATCTTCTTCGGCTGGCTTTCTGACAAGATCGGCCGCAAGCCGATCCTGCTCGCGGGCTGCCTCATCGCCGCCGCCAGCTATTTTACGCTCTTCGAGAAGCTGGCGGTCACGGTCAACCCGAGCCTGTACAACGCCACGCAGAATGTGAAGGTTGTGCTGACCGCTGACAAGGCGGCATGCAGCAATCTGTTCGACCCCGTAGGCGTTCGGACCTTCACTGCTCCGTGCGACGTCGTGCGGCGTACGATGGCCACCAACTCCATTCACTACGAGCTCGTCGAAGGCTCCGCCAATTCGGAATTGAAGGCGGCCGTGAACGGAACAGAAGTGTCTGTCGCAGACAAGACTGGCGCGGCGGTGGTGACGGCCGCTCAGGCTGCGGGTTACCCCAAGGCTGGCGACCCGAGCATCCTGAAGCAGCCGACCATCTCGGGCGTGCTGTCTGACGATCGGGCGCTCACCGCAATGGGCATCCTGTTCATCCTCGTGCTCTTCGTCACGATGGTCTACGGGCCGATCGCCGCGCTGCTGGTTGAGTTGTTCCCGACCCGCATTCGCTACACCGGCATGTCTCTGCCCTACCATCTGGGCAATGGCTGGTTCGGCGGCTTCCTACCCCCCACGGCCTTCGCCATCGTGGCCTCGACCGGCGACATCTTCGCTGGCCTCTGGTACCCGATCGTGATCGCCCTGATCACCTTCGTCATCGGCCTTCTGTTCCTGCCGGAGACCAAGGATCGGGACATCTACGCCAACGATTGAGGACCCGCGCCTCTCGAAGCACGAAGCCCCGCGGCCATACCGCGGGGCTTTTCATTTGGGGGCCGCTCAGACGCGGGGCTCTTTTGAATAGCGGGACTCGGCCGATCAACGGCAGACGCGAACCCTGCGCGGCACATAGCCGTATCCGTCCCAGACATCCTCACGTTCAATCCAGCAACGCGGACGCGGCGGTGGTGGGGGCGGCAGATCTTCTTCCGCTACATAGGCAGGCCCGGGACCATAATAATAAGGACCCGGCCCGTAATAGGGTCGTGCCGCACCGGCCGCCAGCGCGCCCAGCGCCAGTCCGCCAACAACGCCGGCCGCGACTGCCCCTGCGCTGGGACCCCGGCGACGATGATATTGAGCGAATGCATCCGTAGGCGCCAAAGTCAGCAATACCCCGGCAATCGTAGCGGCAGCCGCACCGCACCTCAAGGACCTGATCGACCATATCTGAAACATGGCGCGTTCTCCCGAACAAGGGCGCCCTGGATAGCAAGGCGCCGTTCAAGGTGCATAGTCTACAAATCAGAGTTAAAAATTGAACCCTGCGTGGCCAAAAAATGACGGGCCCCCCAGATTCCGTCACATTTCAAAGCCAAGCTGAGGTTTTATTTAAGCTTTTTTTTTGCAAGGCTATTGAGCGATCTCGGAAACACATGTATCTAGAGCTTGTGCATATTAGCTAAGGTCATTGGAAAGGTTACGAATTCATCCTTCCTCGCTCATTCTTAAGCGCAAGTCTGTTCTATCGTGATGATGATGAATCCGGAAAGAGCAAGGTCAATGGAAACCAAGACGCAGAAGCCCCCACAGCAAGACGCCGAACAGTTGGCCCGCGCCGCCGGCAAGCGAATCGAGACCCGTGTTCTCCTCGTTGAGGACAGCGAATCGGTCAGGCTCATGATTGGCGACTATCTTCGCAGCAATTCGATGCAGGTTGACAATGCCTGGTCGGTGGCCGCAGCTCGCCGGTCACTTGATCTTTTCAAGCCGGATATCGTCCTGCTGGATCTGAGCCTGGAGGATGGCGAATCCTTTGATCTGCTCACCTCGATATCGCGCGCGCAGGTTCCCTGCATCGTTGTTTCGGCGCGTGAATCGGCGCTTGATCGGGTTTTGTCCCTGGAGCTCGGCGCTCAGGACTATATCGTCAAGCCGGTGGAACTGCGGGAACTTCTGTTGCGCATCCGCATCGCCTTGAAGGGCACAAGCCGTCGCAGCTCTCAGGGCGCCATGAGCTCCCTGATGTTCGGAGATCTCGAAGTAGATCAGGTCGAGCGCGAAATGATCTCCGACAAGAAGGTTCGGGTTGCCCTGACAAGTTCCGAATTCATTGTTCTGCGGTTGCTGATCGCGAACAATGGAAAGTTTGTCGAGCGGACAGAAATGGCCCGCGTGATCGGTCGCTCCCGCATGAGCGACCAGAGCCGCGCGCTGGATGTGCTTGTCAGCCGCCTACGCTCGAAAATCAAGAAGACCGGTTCAACCGTGACGATCAAGAACGTCCGCGGCCTTGGTTACGCGATTTACTGAAGGATTTGGCGGGGCCCTAAATGGGCCCCGTCAGGATCCGGCGATGGTGGCCATTTCGGCGCAGGCGATCGCCGCTTCATCGATTAGGGCTTGGGTCAAGCTACGCCAATCGGAGGGCAGGTCATTCACGAGCCTCGCCGCAATCGCTTCGCCGTCGCGCGCGCCATACTGCGCCAGCACGCCCTTCAGCAAATGGGCCTGCTTGCGTATAGGGGCTTCGTCTCCCTGCTCCAGCGCGGCCTTCAGGATGGAACAGGCTTTTTCGCAATCCTTCACAAACTGATCCTTAAGCGGCCCAAATTGCTCCGCCCCGAGCAGAGAGATGATGTTGTTCAGGTACGCGTGATCGAGATGTGGCATTTTTATTCGTATCTCCAACAACTTGCTTGCAGAAACTCCATACTGTTGTGTTCGCTTGAGCACAAGAGTAAAAGAAGCGTGTGGGCTCCATCTCAGGGGCGCCAATTGTCGAGTACAACCCATTGCGATCATACCCAAGCATATTCCCGCGCAAGCGGCCCGGCGTCGAGACTGCCCCAACTGGCGTCGCGGACAAGCCGGTCCGACCTGATGTTACATCACTCATGAAAAACATCGTATCAAACAAGCCAAAGCGCAGAAGTCAGCATCTTCTGCCGATATTCACCATCATATTCGCCTGCCTCGCATGCCTGGGGATCAATTGGCATATCGCGCTTGAGATGAGCCGAACGATTGAAACAAAAGTCAATCAGGAGGCCAATCGCGAACTGCAGCAGACGAGCGCCCTGTTCGCGGACCAGATCTCCAATTCGATCAATTCGATCGACGCCACGTTGCGCATGGCGGGCTATCTGCTTTCCGAGGGCTCCACGCACCTTCAGACGCTGATCGAAAAGAAAGTCATCTCGCTCGAACCCCTCGTTCTCCTGACCTTCGTAGACAAGGACGGGCGCGCCATCGAGACCAACATGGGTCCCGATCCCGAAAGGACAGATCTGTCAGACAGTGAAAACGTGCGCGTGCACCTCGATGGCAACATGGATGGTCTATATATTGGTAAGCCCTTGATCGGGCGCATCTCCCAAACATGGGTGTTCCACCTCTCCCGCAAGGTTGTGAACCCGGACGGGTCCCTGCGGGGGGTGCTCGTGGCCTCCGTCAATCCCTATTATTTCGCCTGTTTCTGGGATGAATTGCTGAAAGGCAACGAGATAGCTGCGTTGGACCCTGCGGTGAGCCTCTATGGCTTCGATGGCGTGATCCGCACGGGATCGCGTCATCTTGAGCAGTATCTCATGAATCTGTTTCCTCAGACGATGATCCTGACCGCCGCATCGGCAGGGCTGAGCGGGCATTTTGAATATGAGAGCACGACAGGAGTGCGAAAAAGCCATTTCACCAAAATGATGGACAAGCCGCTGGTGGCGGTCGCCAGCTACTCAACCGAAGGCGTGGCGGCGAAAGTAGCCCTGCAACAGGAAGAGCCATTGTGG
The DNA here is from genome assembly GCA_947372795.1 of Beijerinckiaceae bacterium. Taxonomy (GTDB): domain Bacteria; phylum Pseudomonadota; class Alphaproteobacteria; order Rhizobiales; family Beijerinckiaceae; genus Terripilifer. Next base: position 2,602 of record CANBVC010000013.1, on the reverse strand, counting down.
ATCGGCGCCGTAATCTCCGCCATCATCCTCGCGACAGGCTCCATTCTACTGATCGCCATGAACACCTGCCGCATCAACGAGCGGCGCGCGAGCGCTGCGGAGGTTCGCCTCGCGTCGGCTCTCGACGCCATCAAGGACAGCTTTGCGATTTATGATTCAGCTGGCCACCTGTCCGCCTACAACAAGGCCTTCTCAAGGGCCTTCAACCACGGCGGCAAGGCGGAAAACCTGGCGGCCATGAATGCCTATCTCCGCGAAAACAATAGATCAGATGAATCCGGACGCAAACGGCGCAATTTAAGCGACGGCCACATCATCGCGCCGGAACGTCAGAATGAAGTCAATATCGGCAACGGCGCCTGGTTGCGGGTGGAGAGCTCGCATACGCCGATTGGCGAAATTGTGATCTACGGAGCAGATATCAGCGAATCGCGGCGCCGCGAGGCAGCCCTCTTGCAGCGGACTCGTCAGGTCGAGGCGCAGGCTCAGAAGATGAAGGAGCTCGCCGAGATTGCCGAACGGGCAGTGAAGGTGAAATCCTCCTTCCTTGCAGCCATGAGCCATGAAATCCGGACGCCGCTCAACGCGATCAATGGTTTCGCGCAGGTGCTCGGCAAGACCGCGATGAGCGAAGAGCCCAAGCATATCTCGAAGCTTATCAACCAATCCTGCCGCCATCTACTTGATATCGTTGATGACATCCTGGACTTCACGCGCCTTGAAGCAGACCGCGTCACCCTGCATCCCAGCCGGATCACCATTCACAAGCTCATGGAGGAGTTGATCGAAACCGGCTCCATCCTGACCAAAGACAAGCCCGTCAAGGTGACCTTCGAGATGACCCCGGAGACGCCGCCCCATATCGTTGCAGATCTTCGCCGGCTCAAGCAGGTGCTTTTGAACTTCGTCAGCAACGCGGCGAAATTCACGCAAACCGGCGAGATACGCCTGACCGCCATGGTCAACGGAGGCATCATTCGTTTTGAAGTGTCCGACAGCGGCGAGGGCATAGCGCCCGCCATTGGCGAGAGCATCTTCGAACCCTTCGAGCAGGGCTCCTTCGCGGGCAAGCTTCGCTCCTCGGGAACCGGACTGGGGCTGGCGATCAGTCGGCGTTTGGTCAAATTGATGGGTGGAACCATCGGCTACACCAGCAAGCTCGGCATCGGCACAACCTTCCACATTGAAATTCCATATGAATCAACCAAGAGCGAGGAGCAGGAGGCTGCGCCTCAATCGGGTGCGGAGGCGCCGATACCGCCGCTCAGGATTCTGATAGCGGAAGACGCGCCATCTTCACGTCTGCTCCTTCGTCTGATGCTGTCCCGGCAAGGCCACCAGGTGGACGATGTCGATAATGGGAAGCGTGCGCTCGAAGCCATGCTGGAAACCCATTACGACCTTGCCATTCTGGACGTACAGATGCCCGTGATGGATGGTCTGGAGGCGGCCGAAGGCATACGCAGCACACGCGGACCAAATGCGGATCTTCCATTGATCGCGCTCACCGCGCAGGTGCTTGACGAGGAAGTCGAGCATGTTCGGGGGGCGGGTTTTGATATGGTCCTCGGCAAGCCCTTCATGGAGGAGGATCTTGAGGCCGCGATCCGCAAAGTATTGAACAGCCATCCGAAAACCCATCATGCGCCGCTTGCCGCCGGTCGTCTGCACAGCCAGGTCGCGCCTGAACTCGTCCACGAGAAAGAGGCCTAGCGCAGCTACCAAGCTGCGCTTCTCGGACTGCCCGGTGGTCAATGATGTCGATGTTCAGAAAATGAAACGTTCATTTCCGACCACTTTCATTGGAGCTGTTATTCCATAGCCCGGCTCATGTAGATATTGCCGGAGACAATGGTTATGACAGATTCCACTGAAGAACCACCAAAGCGCAAGCGCGGCCTTGCCGCCCTCTCGCCCGAACGCCGACGCGCCATCGCCGCCATGGGCGGTCGCTCTGTACCCGCCGAAAAGCGTGCGTTTTCTCAGGACCCGCAATTTGCAGCGAAAGCAGGCCGCAAGGGCGGCACGCTCGCGAAGGCAGAAAACCGCTTCTTCTCCCGGTTCCCGGAAAAGGCGGTGTTAGCCGGACAGACTTCGGCTGAAATGCGCCGCGCGAAGGCTGAGGCCGAGGTCGCCAGCGAGAAGCCCGTCAAAGAGTGAGATGCAGATGCGCCGCAAGCCGGAAGGTTTGCGGCGCAAATTCTCAGATCCCGCTCAGGCGCGCTGGCCCATGGCCTCATGGATCATGAAGGCGGCCTCCGTGCGGTTGCGGGCGCGCAGCTTCTTCATGATGTTGCGCAGGTGAACCTTCACCGTGCTCTCGCACATGTTCAATTCATAAGCGATAATCTTATTGGCCTTGCCGCGACGTACCGCCTCCAGCACGGCGAGTTGCCGCGCGGTGAGCCCCGACACACCGCTATTCGCGTCGGCGCTCTTGGCATCATGCGGCTTGCTGGCGGCAAGAACGCTGGAGGCCGGGACATACATGCCCCCTGCCTGGACCAGCCGAATGGCCTCGCTCACGACCTTCAGCGATATGGTCATGGGAATGAACCCGCTTGCACCCTGCTCGAGGGCCGCCGTCGCCTGAGACACCTCC
>CANBVC010000012.1 GCA_947372795.1 Beijerinckiaceae bacterium | reverse complement strand
ACCGCATTGGCGAGCGCAAGAAAATCAGGCCTCGCCTTGCGCATAAGGGCGCAGATGATGATGCCGTCTAGAACGCCGAAAGGATGGTTGGCGATGACGACGAGCGGGCCTTCCTTCGGCAAGGCGGCGAGTTGCTGCGCGTCGTAGCGCAGATCGACCGACAGGGCTTTGATGGCGAGGTCGAAGAAGCTTTCGCCCGCCAGCGCGCGCGCCTGCTGCTCGAAATAGAGCCGCCGCAGCTGGTTGCGCCCCGTCGCCACCTCCAGCGCGCCAATCGCGATGCGCTTGAGCAGGGGATCGGTGGGTGCGGCATAAGTGAAGGCGCTATTGTCCATGCCGCCCCGCTACAGCGCGAATATGACAGCGCGGCGACGACCGCCCCTCAAATGCCCTTGGCGAGACGATCGAAAGCCATCAGGCGGGCAAGAAGCGCCTCAAGCTCGCCCAACGGAACCTGATTGGGACCATCGGAAAAGGCTTCAGCCGGATTATCGTGGGTCTCGATGAAGACGCCCGCCACCCCGACCGCCACAGCGGCTCTGGCGAGAACCGGCACGAACTCGCGCTGGCCGCCCGACGATGTGCCCTGCCCGCCCGGCTGCTGAACCGAATGGGTGGCGTCGAAAATCACCGGCGCGCCGGTCTGCTCAGCCATAATCGGCAGCGAACGCATGTCGGAAACGAGCGTATTGTAGCCAAAGCTCGCGCCGCGCTCGGTGACCAGCACCTGCGGATTGCCGGAATCCCTGACCTTGGCCACGACGTTTTTCATATCCCAAGGGGCGAGGAACTGGCCCTTCTTCACATTCACCGGCTTGCCGGTCGCCGCCGCCGCCAGCAGCAAATCGGTCTGACGGCAGAGAAAAGCCGGGATCTGAAGCACATCCACGACCTCAGCGGCGATGGCGCATTGGTCGTTCTCATGCACATCGGTGAGGATGGGGAAGCCGAACTTTTCCTTGATCTCGGCGAAAACCGGCAGCGCCTCCTTCAGGCCAAGCCCGCGACGGCCTGTGAGTGAGGTGCGGTTGGCCTTGTCGAAAGAGGATTTGTAGACGATGCCGACACCAAGGCGATCAGCGATTTCGCGAAGCGCAGCCGCCATAGTCATGCCATGAGCCCGGCTCTCCAGCGCGCATGGCCCGGCGATGAAAGCGAGCGGCAGATCATTGCCAAACGCCACAGCACCCGCACCCGTCCCGATCGTCACCCGCGCCTGAACCTGCATGATCCGCCTCTTCGTTTGTGGCTGAAAGCGCTAAAGGACCCGGGGCGCCATGGCAAGCGGCGCTTTCTGCCTGCTTCGGAACCGCCCAACCCTCCGATCCATTGACTGATTAGCGTGACGCCATGGTGGAGACGAAGATGGGAAAGATTTGGAGTCTGCTGCCAACGGCCCTGCTCGGCCTTGTCTGGCTTGGCTCGCCATGCGCGGCGCAAGGGGTCCCCACCCCCCAGGATACACTCGAAAACAACCTCAACTCGCTACGCGGCCCAACTCCGGGCGCTCAGCCGCGCGTCGGTCCGCCCACGCCCCAGCAATCGCTCGACCGGAATATCGACAGCCTGCATTCTCCGGGCCCGGGCCGCAATGCGCCAACAGAGCAATATTACCCGACCACGCCCATACGCAGCCCCGGCCATCATCCGGGCGCTGATTCCCTGCTCTCGCCAACCGGCGTCGTAGTCACGCCCTCGAGCGGCGGCGCTCCCCCCAAACGCCGCAAAGCGCGCCGCACTCGGCCGGCGCCACGATGAGCGCTTGACGAACACGAAAGCGGCGGGAATGTTTGGTCGATATCAATAGATCGGCCCAAGCAGGCGATCTCACACAAAGGGGGAGCGCCATGTCCAGGGCTTTGGAACGCAATTACGATGGCATCATCATCGGCGCTGGCCATCACGGCCTTGTGCTGGGAAGCTATCTGGCGCGCGCTGGCCTGAAGATCCTGCTCGTCGAGCGTCGTCTCGATTATGGCGGCGGCCTGTCCACCAAGGAGGCGACCAAGCCGGGCTTCTATCACAACCTCCATTCCATCAATCATTTCCACATTTCGGAAACGCCATGGTTCCACGACCTTGGCCTGGCCGACCGCGTCGAATACATCACCCCGCCCTATGAATTCGGACAGCCTCACAAGGATGGCACGGCGCTCGTTTTCGGCCGCCATCTCGAAGAGACCCTCGCCAATGTGGCGCGCTTCTCCAAGAAAGACGCACAGACCTTCAGAGAATGGAATCGAAAGGCGGAGGAAATCACCTCGCGCGTCCTGATCCGCGAACGCTACGCAGATCCCTTGCCTAAGGCCGAACGCGAAGCCCTGCTGATGCGCAGCCCCATCGGGCGCGACTTCCTTGAAGTGGCGAACCGCCAGCCGCTCGACGTGGTGCAGGAGCTGTTCGAGAACGAGCATGTGAAGCTGCTCTTCCTGTTCAAGGTCTCGCTCTTCGGCACTTGGCTCACCGATACAATGTCGAAGACCAGCCCCATGGGCTCGGTGATCCGCGCTTTCGATCTTGAGAGCGGTTATCAGCTTTGCAAAGGCGGCTCGTTCAATCTGGCGCGCGGCCTGATGGAGACCTTCATTGCTGCGGGCGGCGTCTACCAGCCGCAGGTCGATGTGAAGAACATTATTGTCGAAGGCGGCAAGGCGAGCGGCATAGAACTCGCCGACGGGCGCACCGTACGCGCCAGCCAGTTCGTCGCAAGTACGCTCGACGTGCATCAGACCTTCGAAAAGCTCGTCGGACGTAACCAGCTCAATCAAGCTTTCAACGAGAAGTTAGACAAGTTCCAGTATACAGGCTGGAGCCTCTTTGGCGTTCATCTGGCGCTGGAAGAGAGCCCTCAATTCAAGGCGGCGGCCTTTGACCCCAATGTGAACCGGGCCCTCAAATGGAGCCTTGGCGCCGAGACGATGGAGGATCTGTCCTCGGCCTTTGAGGACGTAAGCGCAGGCCGGGTGCCGCGTGTCATCCAGTTCGGTTCAGGCCCCCTGAGCCTGCTCGATCCCACCCAGGCGCCGCCCGGCAAACACACCACCTACGCCTGGCATGTGATGCCGCTGAATCCGGATATCGGAGAAACAGATTACGAGGATTTCAAGGAGGAGTTCTCGGAGAAGATCATCGATGTCTTCGCATCTTACGCGCCGAACCTCACGCGCAAGAACATCATCGGGAAGCATGTTTATACCGGGCGCGAATATACGCAGGAAATGGTCAACATGGTGAATGGCGACATCTTCATGGGCGCCTTCAACGCCGAGCAGGTCATGTACAACCATTTCGGCTATCGCACGCCGATCAACAATCTTTATATGGCGGGCTCGGCCTGCCATCCGGGCGGGGCCATCTCGGGCGGCGCTGGATATATCTCCGCAGGCATCATCGCTAAGGACCTTGGGCTGAAGCTCTGGTGGAAACCGTGGGATGCGGGCGAGGCCCTGTCCGGTCTGCCCATGGGATAAAACCACCGCCCGCCAAGTCTTGTTTGCGTGCGATCAAAGACGCGACAAGCCAAGCGAGTCTAAATAATTGAAGGAGACCGCGATGCGACGTCCTTCAATTATTATCCTGTGGAGCTTCATCGTAACCCTTGTGGTCTGGGGCGCGCTCATCGCCGCCACGCCCGACAGCGGTCAGCGCGGGCCTTTGCCCAGTCATATGGGCTGGGGCGGCGGCTTTCCATGGCTAAGGGCGAAGCTTGTCGGCCCGCTCGATGAAGCCGACGTGCGCCGCATGATGGAGGCCTGGCTCAAGCAGGAGCGCAACCCCCGCCTCAAGCTCGGCCCAATCACCGCCAAGGGTGAGGACACCTTTCAGGCCGACATCGTCACGCAGGACAATTCGCTGGTGCAACGGTTCGACATCGACCGCCGCACAGGCGCCATCGAGGCCGTGGAGGACTGACCATGATGTGGGACGGACACTGGCGCGAGATGATGGGCTGGGGCTTCTTCCCCTGGGGCGGCCTGCATATGCTGTTTTCGCTCGCGGCGCTGGCGCTCTTTGTAGCGTTTATCGCGTCCCTTTTCAGCCACCCGCGCCACCATCCGCCCCAGAGCGAGGAAGACCGGCGCGGCGGCATGGGCCTCGCCATTCTGGAGGAGCGCTATGTGCGCGGCGAGATAGATCGGGACGAATTCATCCAAAAGAAGCGTGACCTGACGGGGTGATATGCGTTGACCTCTTAAGAAATTCAATTATAGTAATCTAACACTCAACATCGCGAGATCTGACGCCGGACGCTGCATAGCGCTCCGGGGTTTCGCGTTGGTTCGAGCTTTCAAAGGAGCCTGTTCCATGAACGACATTATCAAGATCCTGCAGGCGGCCGATCAGGCCGCGCGCTGGCACAAAGACCAGCGGCGCAAGGGCGAAGCAGCCGAACCCTATATGAACCATCTCCTTGATGTGGCGGCGCTCGTCGCCGAGGCGAGCGAGGGCGACACGACCTGCATCATCGCCGCCCTGATGCACGACGCGGTCGAAGATCAGGATGTCACGAATGAGGAGATACGCGCAGCCTATGGCGCGGAAGTCGCCAGCATCGTCGCCGAGGTCACAGACGACAAGTCCAAGCCCAAGGAGATGCGCAAGGAACTTCAGGTCCGCAACGCACCGCACAAGAGTTGGGGGGCTAGCCTGGTGAAGATCGCGGACAAGACCAGCAACGTGCGCTCGATCATCGAGACGCCGCCGCCCCACTGGCCGCTGGCGCGCAAGCAGGCTTATGTGAACTGGGCTAAAGATGTGGTGGCGGGCCTGCCGCATAAGCCGGAGGGGCTGCTGGCGAAGTTTACTGCGACGATTGAAGCCGCAGAGGCCGCGTTTGGAATGTGAGCCGTCAGCTACAACGCCAGAAGGCGGCGGACCGAACCGCCGTCACTTGCCCGCGATCTTGCCGTTGGTCCAGAAGGTCTGCTGGATCACTTTGTTGTTGGCGTCGTACATGACGCCACGGCCGTTGAAGAGGCCCTTCTTGAACTCTCCCACATAGCGCCCGCCCGAGGCCAACTGCCGTGTGCCGACGCCGCTCGCTTCGCCGTCAACAACGTCACCGTTATAGACGTCGCCGTTAGGATCGGTGATCGTGGCGTAGCCGTTCAGCTTGCCGCCCTTCGCGTCTCCCAGATATTTGACGCCATCGACATAGGTGACCGCAGCCTGCCCGACGATCTCCTGATTGATGAATGACCCATCGAGCACCGCGCCGTCAGCGAAGGTGACTTGCCCGCTCCCGTTGAACTGATTATTTTCGAAGTCACCAACATACACCGCGCCATTCGACAACTGCGCGACGCCTTTGCCGTTTATACGGTCCTCAAGGAATTCGCCCTCGTACCGCATCATCTTGCCGAGCGCGAGAGGGCTGCGGACAATCCTGCTATCCGGCGTAATCTTGGGCGCGACACGCTCCACATTGGCGATGCTCAGCACACCCTTGCCGAATTTCTTGCCCTCGCGAAAGCCGCCGACATAGCGCCCTTCGGCGGTGGTGAGCGTGCCCTGCCCTTCATAAAGATCCTGACGGAAGGCGCCGATATATTGATCGCCGTTTGGCAGAACCAGAACGCCCTGCCCGTATTTCATGCCGCGCATGAAATCGCCGGAATATTTCGCGCCATCCTTGGTGATGAGGACGCCGCCGCCCTCAAATTTTGAATTAACGAAAGCGCCGATATATTTGAGGCCTTCCGAGGTCTCCAGCGTGCCTTGCCCATGGCGCTGGTCGTTGACGAAATCGCCCGAATAGACCTCACCATTGGCGCCCCTGAAGACGCCGCGCCCGTTAAACTTGAAGTTCTCGAAATCGCCTGAATATTTGTCGCCATTGGAGGCCGTCAGGACGCCGTAACCCTGAACCACGCCCTTGACGACCTCGCCCACATAGACGTCTCCGGTCCGGAACGTATAGGTCCCCTGCCCCGTCGCCTCGCCATTGACGAAATCGCCCTGATACCGCGCGCCTGTGCGCAGCACCATCATCCCCTGCCCGTGGCGTTGGCCGTCTTTCCACTCGCCCGAATAACTCTCGCCCCAGCTCAAGGTCACGATGCCGTAGCAATTGGTCCATGCGGGAGAGAGATAGACGGGGCAAGGCGGCAGGCGGCTGTCAGCGGCCTGCGCACGTGTCGAGAAAACCGCTGGGATGGCGGCGAGGCTAACGACGATCAAGCCGAAAACCGACAGCCCGACGCGGCTCCGCGCGAGTCGAAACGTTTCAGCGGGTATTCCGATATTCATTGCGGAATCCATACAGTCGAGCGAAGACGCAGTGCGGAAGGCGATATTAAATCCTCATCTTTCCAGATACTTACTGGATTGACGATATAATGCAGCAAAATCTGGGCCACCTGAGCGGTGACTGCGCTGGAGCCGAATTGAGCGTCGCTCGTCAAGTCTACAAGGGGTAAAACAGGCCAAAAAACGTCCCCTGTTGACGGCTCGATCATAGTCACTCACTCTAATCATAATTAAGCGTTCGCAACAAATAACGGAACGCTTCCGGGGGAGGACTAAATGCAAGATCATATAGCGAGCCCATGGCTTAGAGAGTGTCTATTGTCGGCGGCGCTGGCGGTTTGCGTATCGGCGCCCGCTTTTGCCCAGTCCCAGAAAATTGGCGCCGCGCCCGAGGCCTCCAACATGAAGCTGGTTGGCTATAGCGACTTGCAGCACCGCTCCGCCTATCAGCCGACGATCCATCATCAGGGTGACCGCTGGATCGCCTATATCGGACATCACGGCGGGACCGACGCCGTTCCAGTTCCAGTCAACCCGGCCACCGGGAAGCCCGAGTTCAACGGCACGTCCATCATCGACGTGACCAATCCCACGAAGCCTGTCTATCTCAAGCATCTGCCCGGCCAGGAAGGCACATATGAGGGCGGCGGCGGCCAGATGACCCGCGTGTGCGATGGCAAGCAATTGCCAAAGGGAGACCCCAAGGCCGTCTATCTGCTGCGGACATTCGGCGGCGCGGCCCATGAAATCTGGAACGTGGCGGACCCTGCAAATCCGGTGATGCTTACCCGGATCGAGGGCCTCAAGGACACCCACAAGAACTGGTGGGAATGCGACACGGGCATCGCATATCTGGTCTCGGGTGAACCTTCGTGGCGCACGCGTCGCATGACGCAGATTTATGATCTCAGCGATCCCCGCAAACCCCTTAAGATCCGCGACTTCGGGCTGCCGGGACAAGAGCCGGGCTCCACTGGGGCCGTTCCGACCGAATTGCATGGGCCGATTTCCACCGGGCCACAGGGCAATCGCGTCTTCTTCGGCTATGGCACCAACAAGGGCGGCGTGTTGCAGATCGTCGACCGCAAGAAATTGCTGGAAGGCCCGGCTGAGCCGACCGCCGCTAATCTGAAGGCGCCCGAAATCGCGCAGCTCCCGATGTCGTCGCTCAACGGCGCGCACACGACCTTCCCGATGCTGCAAATGCCCATCGCGGAATTCGAAAAAGACAAGGACGGGAAGAAGCGGGACGTAGTCATGATCGTCGACGAAGCTCTGGTTAATGAATGCGCCGAAGCGCGGCAGATGGTCTGGTTCGCCGACATCACTGTCGAGAATCGGCCCATGATGATCTCGAGCTACACGCCAAGCGAGGCCAGCGGGAAGTTCTGCGATCGCGGCGGCCGGTTCGGCACTCATTCCTCGAATGAGAGCATGGCGCCGATCTATTACAAAAAGCTCGCCTTCATCGCCTCTTTCAACGCTGGCGTTCGGGCGATCGATATCCGCGACCCCTACCATCCCCGGGAAGTCGCGCATTTCGTTCCCGCCATCACAAAGGATACCGACCCACGGTGCGTGAAGATCGATGGTAAGGATCGCTGCAAGGTCGCGATCCAGACCAACAATGTTGAGACGGACGATCGTGGCTATATCTATATCGTGGATCGCGCAAACACCGGCCTGCACATTCTGAAGCTGACTGGTTCGGCGAAGAAGATTGCGGGCGGTCCCTGATCCTTGACGCTGATGCACCGCCACCGCGTTCTTCTGGCGAGCCTGTGTGCGCTCATGATGCCCGATATCGGGGCTGCGCCTCGCGCGCAGTCCCTCTCCGCTACCCAGTGGCAGGAAACTCCCTGGCCCTTTCCTCGGGATGCGTGGCCATCGGGCAAAGCCTTCATATGCTCTGACAAATCCTGCGGCGGTGAAGCGGTGCTCTCCGTGCGCGTCAAACTCGGCTTCTGCAATTGCGACGCTGGCGTGCGCGATGATGATGAAGTGGATAATGTGGCTGATGTCGATATGGTTACGCCGGATTTCGTGCCGGCAGGCCCCGGCGAAACGATCAAGGTCGGGGACTTCTCCGGGCGCATCCGCAGCTATGGCTACACAGCCAATGGAAAGCCCCGCACGGCGCTTGGCCTCGCATTGGCGCGCAAATGCGATCTGATCGCGATTTCGGTCAACAGCCCGCGAACGGACGAGAAAGAATTGATGGGGGCGACTTTGGAGCGCCTGCGATCGCAAGACCTAATGAAATGGGTAAATCGCCAGCTTGGCGAAAAATAGGCCGGTGAAGAAACTCCACCGGCCTGAGCCGCAATTAATGCGCGTGGGGCTTTGCAGGCTCGCCCGAAACCGGGAAGAAGGTGTTCAGCCAGGTCGTCACCGTCTCATGGACGCGGACGTTGCCTTCCGCGAACATGAAATGATCGGTGCCGGAGAACAGATGCATTTCGCAATTCTCGCCCGCCCGTTCAAACATCGAGATCGTCTGGTCGGTCGGCGTCACTGAGTCGATGGCGCTGTGCAGGAACAGCAACGGGCGCGGCGCGATCATCGGCACGAGATCCTCGGCGCGAAAATCATACATGCTTTGCGCGGTCTCGACCGGCATCTGCATGATCGACTTCGCGACCACATGGCCGCGCAGACTGGGCGGAATGGGCACGATGTCATAGCGCGACACCATCATGGACTCGCCAGTGGCGCGCTTGTGGGCGCGACCCTCGTCGAGCATCTTGAGGAAGCGTTCGAACTCGCCGGGGCCACCGTGCTGATCCCTAAACTTCTTGGCGCCATTACCCCAGCCGGATGCCGATATACAGGCGGCGAAGCGATTGTCGATACCAGTCGTATAGACGGCGACCGCGGCGCCAAAGCTGCTGCCCATGACGCCGATGCGCGCCGGGTCGACATTGTCGAAGGTCGCAAGCAGAGTGAGGGCGTTGCGGGTGGCGGTGACCTGGTCAAGGCAGACCAGAAGCCCACGATCGCCCTCGCTATCGCCGCAACCCGGCATGTCGAAGCGCATCGTCACATAGCCGAGTCCATTCAGCATGGCAGAGGGCGTCAGCACATTGCCAGCGTTCGACGTGCTGCCGAAGCCATGCAGAATGATAACGGCCGGGCGCTTTTCCCCAGCCGCAAGACCGTCCGGCACGGACACGGTTCCCGACAGGGTCAATCCATCGGACTTGAAGGTTACGCGATGCTCCACAAGGTTTCTCCTAATTGAAAGGCAGTTGAGGATGAGGCTCGAATGGGCCTCACAGATACATGTTTTTCATATGGTCTTCGCGGTAGCGAAAGCCCGCCGCCACGCCGGGCGGAAAGGCTGCTGACAGATAGGCCACGTCTTCTTGCGTCAATTCCACGTAAGCGGAATTGGTGTTTTCGACGAGACGGCTCATGGTCTTGGTGCCGGGAATAGGGAGAATGTCCTCGCCCTGCGCAAGCAGCCACGCAAGAGCCACCTGCCCCTTTGTGCAGCCATGCTTGTCCGCGATGGTCGATAGATGCCCGACCAGCTCCAGATTCTTAGCAAGATTCTCAGCGAAGAAGCGCGGATGCCGCGCACGCTCGTCATCCTTGGGGAGTTCGGTCGGAACAGCGCCAGTAAGCAGCCCCCGCCCCAGCGGCGCATAGGGCACGAAGCTGATGGTCAGCTCGCGCATCGTCTTGAGCACTTCTTCGGCTTGGTCGCGGTAGAGGATGGAATATTCGCTCTGCACCGCGTCGATGGGATGGACGGCGTAGGCCTTGCGCAGGGTCATAGGATTGACTTCGCAAAGGCCCAGCGCGCGGATCTTACCCTGCTCCTTGAGGCGGGCCATGGCGCCGACCGTCTCTTCAATCGGCACCAGCGGATCGATGCGGTGCTGATAGTAGAGGTCGATGACATCTGTATTTAAGCGCTTGAGGCTCGCCTCGCAGGCGGCCATCACATGTTCGGGCCGACCATCAGCGACGCGCGGGCCACGACCGTTCGTATTCCCGAATTTGGAAGCGATCACCACCTTGTCGCGACGCCCTTCGAGCGCGCGGGCGATGAGGCTCTCGTTATGACCCCAGCCATATTTATCGGAGGTGTCGAGAAAATTGACGCCGAGCTCCAACGCCTTGTGGATGAGGCGCACGCCCTCTTCGTCATCCGCCGGACCATAGGAGCCCGAGGCGGAGGCGCAGCCAAGACCCAGCGGAAACACGCTGAGGCCGCTACGGCCAATGGTCCGAAAGGCGATGGGCTTTTGTGTCATGGAGCGCGCTCGAAATGGGAGCGCCGACCGCGTGAGCGACCGGCGCTTTTGGGTTATGAAAGCGATTACTTCTTCCAGGGAGCGGGCGTCAGCACCTTGGTTTCAATCTCGAAGCGCGACTCGAAATAGTGATGCGTCACGTTCGTGGGCGTCGACCACGGCAGCTCGCTGTAGAAATTCATGCGCAGGAAGTCCTGACAATCGACCGGGTCGGTGATGACGCTGTGGCCGATGCCGCGCGGGATCATGGTCACGGTGCCAGGCCGCGTGTCAGCATTGCCCGTCTCAGACATATCGAGCGCCTTGCCACGGAACTGGATGCGGACTTCTTCGCTACGAAGCGCACGGTGAAAAGCGAACTGCTCGCCGATGATGTTGTAGACCTTAATTTCAAGATGCTTGCCGCGCAGGACGGGCTTCGGCTCGCCACTTGTGCCGGCGATCTCCTTGAACAAATCGAATGCGCGCACCTTGAAGAGGCCGCTCTTGGCTTCGCGCGGACTGGTGCTCGCCACCGGCACAAGGTCGTCATACTCGCGATGGAAGATCGACAGATCGTCGGGGCGATCATTCCAGCAGATCATGCGCTCGACGACATGGCCCTTGGACGCGGTGAGGCGGTCGGAGGGGATCGTCCACTGCGGGCCATTGATACGCTTCACGTTGAAAACCGTGTGGCTGACCTGGTCATCCTCGGACATGAACTGTGTGAAGGGCGAGTTGACATGGGCGAACCAGCGCAGGCTATCGGCTGTGCCGCTGCTGCGATGAGCGATGCCTTCGGGGATATGGAGCAGATCGCCCGGGAGCATCTCATGCACGCCAAATTCGGTTTCGACCGTGGTCGAGCCGGCGAACTGGAACAGCACCGTATCGAAATCGATGTGACGCGAGAATTCCTGCTGGGCGCCGCAAACGCTCTCGACGCCGATGCGCTGGTCGCTGTTGGTTAGTAGCGTCACGCGCTCATTGGGACTGCCAATGAGATCAAAGGCGCGGAACAACGGCAGAGCCCGGGAGCTGGCGCCAGAATTCATAAGGCTCGACTTGTCGCGCTTCGCCCAGGCCGGCAGATAGCTGCGCGCAGAGGCGTGCCAAGTGGTCATGAATTCACGGCTCTTGTTCTGCTCGGTCATCTGGATGTCTCCATGAGAGTTAGGAGTTTAGCAACAGGTTGAAGGACGGGCGCCTCAGCGGCCCGGCTGGATGGAATAGGCGTCCCGCAGATCGGGTAGCAGATCTTCTGACACCATGCTGACGTCGGCGACGAGTGCGGCTACCGCCTCTCCCGACAGCGGGTTGAGGCCATAGTTCATCTTGTTGAGGTCGGCGATGAAAGCCGGGTCCTTCATGCACGCGTTGAAGGCCATACGCAAAGCCGCCAAACGCTCGGGCGGAGCATTGGGGGTGGTGATGAAGGAGGTGCCGATCTCGGCGGCGTTCACCACCGCGCGGATCGTCGCCTTCTGGCGTTCAGTCGTCGCAAGCTCCATGACGGTCGGCACATCAGGCAGTTCCGGATGGCGGTTGACCGCGAACTGCGTCAGCAGGCGGATTTTCTTTTCAGTGAGCCAATCGGGATGCGTGGTCTTGAGCGTATCCCAGCCAGTGCAATGGCCATCAGCCTCACCCCGATCCACTGCCAGCATACATTCAGCGGAGCCTTGATAGCCCAGCACAAGATCGAATTTGGCGCCCAGCACCTTGTTCATAACGCTGGGATAGATGGTCACGGCGGAGCCTGCCCCTGTGGCGGCGAGACGGATCTGCGTCTTGAGAGCGTCCTGCGCCGATCCAACAGAATCTGACCGCACGAAGATGACGTTCACCAGCGGATTGACCCGTCCGATCCAGCCGAACTCCGAGGACTTCATCTGAGCCTTGATGATCCCGAGCCGCTCGTCGAGCGGCAAGGTGGGGGCGATGACGCCAATGGTCAGTCCGTCTTTAGGCGCGCCGGCATAGACGAAGGCTGCGGCCGTAACGCTGCCGGCGCCCGGCATGTTGCGCGTCACGATTGTTGGATTTCCGGGAATATGGCGCGGCAAATGGTTGGCCAGCACCCGCGCATAGGCGTCATAACTGCCGGCCGGAGGAAAGCCGACCACGATATTGATGGTCTTGCCCCGGTAGAAGTCCTCGACTTGAGCAAAGGCCCCCGGCGCAACAAGAGCGCCCACGCCAGCGGTGATCAGCCCAAGGGCGTCACGTCGCGACGGAGCCTTCGCGACAGAATGCGCCTGATCATCCCGAACCGTGAGCAACATGTATTCTCCAAAAGCCCTGCGACGTTGGGAAGACTAATAGATCAAAAAGCGCGATGTTGCACGTCGCAAGGTGACTCCATCTAGGATGGGCCCAGCACCCGCTTGATAACCTCCGGTAAGGCGCTGCTCGCCTTGCGCAACAGAGCCTCGGCTTCTGCGCCACTGACAGGGCTGATGTCGAACTGGCTCTTTTCGGCCTCCTTCAGGAATTCCGGGTCTTTCAGTGTGGCCATGAAGGCCTCGCGGAGAATCTTGGCGCGGCTCGGGGGTATGTCCGGCGGCGCGGCGAAAGGTCTCCCGATGATCTCGCGGGCCAACAGGAAATCTAAAGCCTGCGCATCCACCTCATTGCGCGCCTTGGTCCGAATCATGGGCACGCCCGGCAGTTCGGCGATCGGCTCTGTGCCTGTATGGAAGAGAACGTTGATCTTCTTATCGCGTATCCAGTCCGGATGGGCTGAGCGTATGGAGCTCAAGGTCCAGTAACCCATCCCCTCGACCTCGCCCTTCTCCATGGCGAGGGCGGCTTCCAGAATATTGGGATAACCGGGAATGAGCTTGAATTTCGCCCCTGTCAGATGGCCAACGGCCGTGGGGACAATTTGGGTATCGGCGCCAATGCCGGTACCCGGAATAATGAGTTCATGATGTAGCAGATCTTCGAAGGTCTTCACTTTCGAGCCGCGCCAGGAAACAGCCACGCTTACGCTGCGGCTCATACTGCCAAGCCAAGTCAGTTTGAGGGGGTCGAACCGCATGTCGGAGCGGCCCAGCATGGGCTCGAATGGCAGGCCAGAGCCCATCGTGCAGATGACCGAGCCGTCCTTGGGGGCTATGTTGTAAAGATAATCAATGGCCTTGAGCCCCCCTGCCCCTGGCATCCCCTGCACGATGACATTTGGCGTTCCTGGAATGAAACGCCCCATGTGCCGAGCAAGCAGGCGCGCATAGAGTTCCGAAACGCCGGGCGAATAGGAAATGATGCTGATGGTTTGCTTTCGGTAGAAGTCCTCATCGGACGTTTGCGCATGCGCCGGCGCCGCCAACGAAGCCGATAGGCCGACCATAAAATCCCTTCGGTTCATTCTCCCCTCCCGATTTCGATTTTTCCTTTTTTCGCATCATATCCAAGAGGGACGGATAGTCGATATCGAGGGCGGCCACTCGCCGCATTGCAGGGGGACCAGACTCCTGAGAAACTGGGTCATAATAATCATAGGGGGACACGCAGGCCATGAAGCCCGACCGCAACAAGATGCACAACGATAATGCGTTCAAGCTGGGTCTGTTCGGCGCGAACTGCTCTTCTGGCCGCGCTATAAATACGCTTCCGGAGAGGTGGCTCGCGGATTGGGACAGCTGCGAGGCTATGGCGAAACTGGCTGATGAGATCGGGATGGACTTCATCCTGCCCATTGGTCGCTGGAAGGGCTATGGCGGCCCAACTAACTTTCAGGGCTCGACTTTCGAGACCATCACCTGGGCGACGGGGCTTCTCGCCACAACCAAACGCATCACCGTTTTCGGCACCGTCCATGCGCCCCTGTTCAACCCCATGGTCGCGGCGAAACAAATGGTGACGGCTGATCAGGTTGGCCGCGGTCGCTTCGCGCTGAATATCGTGGTTGGCTGGAACGAGCCCGAATTTCAGATGTCCGGGATCCGTCAGCGCGAACATGGCGACAAATATGATTATTGCGAGGAATGGATCACCGCCATCAAGCGCATGTGGAGCGAAGACGAGCCTTTCGATTTCAAGGGCCAGTTTATGGAGCTCAATAACGTCGTTTCCGAACCCAAGCCCTATGGGCGCACAGCCCCACTGATCATGAATGCGGGACAATCGCCCGAGGGCAAAGGCTTCGCGCTGCGCAATTGCGACGGCTTCTTCACCAGCTTTCGCGAGCATGATGTGAAAAAGTCGAAAGAGTTCGTTGCGAACTATAAGGCCGAAGCGCGGGCCATCGGGCGCGAGATCGACGTCTTCACGCAGGGGCATGTCGTTTGCCGCCCGACCCGCAAGGAGGCGCAGGACTATTTCCATTATTTCACCACCGAGGCGGTGGACTTCGAGGCGATCGAAGAGTCGCTTCGCCTAAAAGGCATTACGCGCGCTAATACGCCCGACTATGAAGAACGCCGGCGCATGCTTCCGCTGATGAGCATCGGCTATCCAATCGTTGGCTCACCCGATGATGTCGCGGAGAAACTGGCGCGCATCCATGGCGCGGGGATCACCGGCATCGGCTTCTCCATGGTGAATTATTTGAAGGAGCTGCCCTTCCTCGGGCAGGAGCTGATGCCCCGCCTCGCGAAGATGGGCCTGCGCGCCTCAGCGGACTGACGTTAGGGCCGCACGCCTGGCGTCTCCACCGTCAGGCCCTTCGCGCGCGACATCAGGAAGGTCTCGAGCGCGATGAATTCATCCGAGCCCATAACATAGGGCTCGGCGCGCATCCCGACCATGCAATTGCGCAGCCGCCGTTGCAGTGAGCCGACCGACTGCCATTCGAGACGATAGATCGGATAGGCGGTCGGATGCGCCTGCGGCACGGTGACAGCGCCTAGCTTTCGGCCCCAATTGTCATCATGACAAATGGCGCAGGAGAGGTTGAGCTGCCCCTGCCGCGCATTGAATAATTGGCGCCCCTTCTCGATGGCGGGCGTCAAGCGCAGATCGTCCGATACAATGGACTGACCGCGCGCCTGTCGGCCGACATAGGTGGTGAGGCTGAGAAGATCTCGGTTCTCCATCGGCAGGGCCGGAGCGCCCTGTCGATCAGTGCGGCACTGGTTGATCTTCGCTTCAAGATCGAGAACGCGGCCGGAGCCCGCGTCAAAGGCTGGATAGCGCGCGGCGACGCCACGCATGGCTTGCGCTCCATCGCCATGACAATCTGCGCAGGATTTCCCTGCAGCCCCTGCCCGAGCGCCCCACAGAGCCTCGCCATCAAGCGCCGTGAGGCTTGCCGGATTGGCCGTATCGTCCGCCTGCATGGCGCGCAGTTCCGCACTCATGGTCAGCGTGTCAGAACGACGATCGCTGGGTGGTATCTCGCCCGCAAGTGCGGGCGAAACAAGCGCAACAAGCAGGGCAAGCCGCAGCATTACTCGACCGTTATGCTGGCGGTCTCCACCAGCAGGAAATTGTTATCGCCTTCCCAGCGAAACTCCAGAACGCCGGTTTCTGTCGCCATCGTATGAAAGGAAAGATAGGGGTTGGCGGCCACCGCAGGCGAGAATTCGGTTCGAAAGACCTCCGCGCCATTATAGGTGCAAACAAAGGTCTCGATGATGTCGCGCGGCAACATCTCGCCACCGAGTCCCACACGATAGCCCGTCTCCATCGGGTGGGACACCAGCGTCTTGATCTCGATGATGTCGCCGACCTTCGCGGTCTTAGGAACGTTTATGAGGGCGCGGGCCATCAGAAAGTCTCCAGGCAGGCGGCGATGGTCACGATGACCTCCTGTTCGCCGATCCAGAAGGAGCCGTCGCTCATCTTCGCGACCCCGATCACGCGCTGGGTGTCGCCAAGCTTGATGCGCGTCGAGAAACTCGCCTTGCCCGCGCGATGATCGAGATGCACGGTGACGATATAGGGCTGCGGATTTCTTTCGTTGAGCACATGGATCGCGGTGACGTGATCGCGGGCGGTCATGGGGCTATCGACCGTCACCGTCATGGGAACGGTATTGCCGTTCTCAACCAGTGGCGGCAGATCGAGTTGCACCCGGCCCTTGCGCACGGGCGCATCGCCCGTGATGGTGCGAAGCACCGCGCGCATGGCCTCGGGCGTAGCGCTGGCGGGCTCTGAGCTGCGCAGCACAAGGAGCCCTGCCCCACTTGCCGCCGCTCCCGTCAGCGCCGCTCGGCGCGTGAGGCTCGTTTCGCTCTGCTTCATGGCGTCTTCTCCGCGCGAAGGCTCATTAGAAAGGCAACGACATCCTCAATCTGCTCAGCGCTCAGGATCGGCTTGCCTGCGAAGGGGCCGATCACGCGATTGAGCCCCTCAGTCTTATAATAGGCGGGCATGATCGTCTGCGCATTGATCCTTGAGGGATCGACGATGCGCAAACGCAACTGCCCCTGCGTATAACGATCCGCGACGCCATTCAGATCAGGCGCCATATCGCCCTGAAACCTTTCTTCAGGGAATGGCCCGCTATGGCAAAGCAGGCAGAGCCCCACCTGACGATTGGCCACAATCGCGCGCCCCCGCGTAACATCCCCCGCCCCACCCGTGAGCGGGGTGGGCATGGCGTCACCCACGACAGGCGGAAGCGCCTGAGCGTCGGCGCAGGCCATAGCAGTCAACCATGCAAACGCCGCGAAGGTCAGGCGCTTCATGGCTCAACCAAAGGTTGCACGTGTGATGGTCTTGAACCAGCCATGAGCATAGCCTGCTTCGGCGATGCGAGCGGACTTCGGAGCATCGATCGGACTTACCCCGCCCGCCCCTTCAATATCGACAAACAGGTCCTTCTCCGGCCGGTAGACGCCCGCGACCGAGATCCCATAGTCAGGCTGCACGATGGAATAGCAGGTGTTGACGAGGCGGGGCTCGATGGGCTTTTCCCCCGCCAGCAGACGCACGACCGCAGCCGCACAGGCCTTGCCCTGCGCATTGGCGGCGAAGGCCGACTTGGGCATTGCGCCCATGATGGCGGCGTCGCCGATCACATGCATGTCCGGCTGCAACTTAGACTCGAAACTCACGGGATCAATGGGACACCAGCCCGAGCGATCGGCGACCTCTGCAATGGCGGCGATGGCGCCCGCCTTCTGCGGCGGGATCACATTGGCGACATCCGCCTTGATGCGATCAAAATCAGTCACCAGCGTCATAGTCTCAGAATCGATCGAGTTGACTTTCCCGCCTGACGACAGAGACACCCATTCGAGCAGCCCGGGGTACAGCTCCTTCCAGGCGTTCTGGAACAGGCGCTGTTTCGAAAACGCGTCCTTAGCGTCGAGCAGGATCAGCTTCGACTTCGGCTTCTTCGTCTTGAGATACCAGGCGATGAGGCTCGCCCGCTCGTAAGGCCCCGGTGGGCAGCGGAACGGATTAGCTGGCGCGCTGATGACAACCGTGCCGCCATCCGGCATGGCCTCGAGCTGACGGCGCAAGAGCAAGGTCTGCGCGCCCGCCTTCCACGCATGCGGCATGCGCTCAGCCGCTGCCTGCGTATAGCCGGGCAGACCGGACCAGTTGATATCGATGCCGGGTGAAAGGACGAGCCGATCATAGGATAGCTTCGTTCCGTCGGCGAGCGACACGATGCGCGCCGAAGCGTTAATGGCAGTGGCGCTTTGAATGGCGAGCGTAACACCTGCCTTGAGAAGCCCATCATAGCCGAATTCCTGCTCCGTCAATTCGCGCAGGCCAACGATAACTTCGTTGCTGAAGGGACAGGCGGTGAAAGTCGGATTGGACTCGACAAGCGTCACGTCGAGACGCGGCTCCAGTGATTTCAGAAACCGCGCGCAGGTCGCGCCGCCAAACCCGCCACCGATCACCACCACGCGGCCAGCAGCGCCCTGCGCAACAGATGGAGACGAGAGAGAAGAAGCAGCGCCCGCAGCGGCGGAAGCGAGAAGACCCCGGCGTGTAATCCGCATCTGTGGCCCTCAATTTGATTGGGTGGCGTACCAGTTGGCGATGGCTGCAGCTTCGGACTCCGTGAAGCCCTTGGCGATGCGGTCCATCACGGTCGCCGGGCGCGCGCCGGAACGAAAAGCAAGCATTGCAGCCTGAATATCATCAGCCTTCAGGCCAATGAGGCGCGGCGGGGCGCCTTCAACGTCAGCAGAGCCAGAGTGACATCCAGAGCATGCCGTTGCGCCCGGAGGCGCCTCAGCAGCGTGAGCGGCAGCGACAGACAATAAGCTCAAAACAAGTGCGCCGACCAGCTTCATGCGCATCCCCGGAAAAGCGGACCGATGGATACGCCACCGGCCCGACCTTGTGTTGCTTATGCGAGCGACTGGTTCATCAGCGGGAAGTTGCGGATGCGCTTGCCCGTCGCCGCGAAGATCGCGTTGAGCACGGCAGGCGCCGCAGCTGAGATCGTCGGCTCGCCGACGCCGCCCCAGAACTCGAAGTCCGGCATCACGATAACGTCCACCTTAGGCATTTCGTCCATGCGGATCACGTTATAGCTATCGAAATTCGTCTGCTCGACGGCGCCGTTCTTCACGGTGCACTCGCCATAGAACAAAGCCGACAGGCCATAGACGAAGGAGCCCGCAACCTGACGCTCGATCATACCCGGATGCACGGCATGGCCGGGGTTGGTCGCTCCAACGATCCGATGAATACGCACCTGCCCATTCTCGACGGAGACTTCCGCGCAAGCAGCGACATAGCTGCCAAACGTATGCATCGAGGAAAGGCCGTGGAAGTGGCCCTTGGGCAGAGGCTTACCATAACCCGCCTTCTGCGCCGCAGCGTTGATCACTGCGAACTGCTTGGGCTTGAGGAGCTTGCGGCGGAACTCAAGCGGATCGGTCTTCGTCGCATGGGCGAGCTCGTCGATGAAGCTCTCGACATAAATCGCGTTATGGTTCGCATTCACGCCGCGCCAGAAGCCCGCCGTCAGATGCGTATTGCGCATCGCGTGGTCGATGAGAATGTTCGGAATGTTGTAGCCGAACGCGCCTTCGGGGCTCTTCTCGGACAATCCCTGGAAAGTCGCGCCGTCCATGCCATTCTCAAGACGCTCAGGCATGAGCGACGCAATAATGGACTGGCCAGAAATGCGCATATGAATGCCAGTGACATTGCCCTTGTCGTCAAGGCCAGCAGACATCTTGCACTGGGTGATCGGATGATATGAGCAATGCGTCATATCCTCCTCACGGGTCCAGATGAGCTTGATGGGCGTGCCCGGCATCTGCTTGGCGATCTGCACCGCCTGGCGAACGAAGTCCGTGCGGCCGCGACGACCAAAACCGCCGCCAAGCTCGGTCTTGATGACGTCGCACTTGGGAGCCGGAAGGCCGGAGGTCGCAATCACTTCGGCCAGCGCCGCCTCGGCGTTCTGCGTGGGCGCCCAGACCTTGCATTCATTCTCAGTCCAGAGCGCTGTCGCGTTCATGGGCTCCATGCAGGCGTGGTTCTGGAAGGGGTAGGAGTAGGTCGCCTCGATCTTGCGCGCGGCGCCTGCGATGGCGGCGGGCGCATCGCCCTGCTTGTTGCCTATGAAGGCTTTCTCGGCCGTGAGACCTTCCTTAAGGAACTCGGCGATGCTGGCGCTCGAGACGTTTCCGTTGGAGCCGACGTCCCACTCGATCGGCAGCGCGTAACAGGCCTGCTTGGCGTTCCAGAACGTATCAGCAACAACTGCAACGCCTGTTTCGCCGACAGCTACGACCTTCTTGACGCCGCGCATGCCCTCGACCTTGGACGCGTCGAAGCTCTTAACCTTGCCGCCATTGACGGGGCAATCGCGCACCGAGGCGACCAACATGCCCGGCAGCTTGGTGTCGATGCCGAACATATGCTTGCCGGTCACCTTGTTGCGGGTGTCGAAACGCTTCGGCGACTTTCCGGCGATCGTCCAATCCTTCGGGCTCTTGAGCTTGATGTCCTTGGGAGGCTCAAGCTTGGCGGCGGCTTCCGCCACCTTGCCGTAGGTCGTCTTCTTGCCGGACTTCTTATGGGTGATGACGCCCTTGGAGACGGCCAGCTCCTCGACAGGAACCTTCCATTCATTGGCGGCCGCCTGCATGAGCATCATGCGCGCAGCGGCGCCGCCCTTGCGGACATATTCCTGAGACTGGCGAATAGCCTGACTGCCGGTAGAGTTCATCGCGCCCCAGACGCGCTTGCGGGCGAGGTTCTGGCCGGGTGTCGGATATTCGGTGGAAACCTTGTTCCAGTCGCACTCGAGCTCTTCGGCGACAAGCTGGGAGAGGCCAGTCAGAGACCCCTGCCCCATGTCGGGCCGCACGACGCGAATGACGACGCTGTCGTCGGGCTTGACCACGACCCAGGCGTTGACTTCAGGCGTGGCCTCCGCGGCGAGCGCGTCAGAGCCAAAGGTGTTGAAGCCGAGCGACAGACCGCCGCCAGCAGCGGCGACGCCGACAAGAAAGGAACGGCGATCGAACTTGGGCATATCGTTCATGGCGTTCCCTCCCTCAGGCCTTGGCGGCGGCGTGGATAGCATCGCGCACCTGCTGATAGGTGCCGCAGCGGCAAATGTTGGTGATCGATGAATTGATCTCTTCATCAGTTGGCTTGGGGGTCGTCTTCAGCAGTGCTGACACAGCCATGACCATGCCGCTCTGGCAGTAGCCGCACTGGGGAACCTCATTATCAACCCAGGCCTTCTGCACCTTGCTCAGAACGTCGCCATTGGCGAGCCCTTCAATGGTGGTGATCTTCTTACCCTGCGCGGAGCTGACAGGAACAGAGCAAGAACGCGTAGCTACGCCCTCGATGTGAACCGTGCAACACCCGCACTGCGCTATGCCGCAGCCATATTTCGTGCCCGTGAGGCCGATGCTGTCACGAATCACCCAAAGCAAGGGCGTACGAGGATCGACGTCCACCTGAAAGGCTTTGCCGTTGATATTAAGTGTCGCCATCTTCCCCCCTCGGTCGCGCCATTACGGCAGCGAACTTTTCTGAAACCAAATGCCGACGCTATCGCGCACTAGAGAGCGCAAATAAGACGCCAAGCCTATCCGCCCCACGGATAACTGTCACGAGTGGATTTGAAAACATCGACCACCGGACAACACAAACTTTATAAACGATGCGCTCAAATTTTTCCAAAAATAGGCCTCAGATTATCGGTCAATAAGGAGCTACGCGCCAGATCTTCCCAATGTTTCCGACGATCAGTAAAATCGTTCCCGGCAAACTCAACGATGGAGTCGGTAGGCTGGTGGACGACGAAATCCGAATAGCCATCGGGGTCGTCCTTGTGATTCGCCAAGACAGGAAGTCCATTGGCAAGATGATGGAAGATCCGGAATGGATTGATGGACTCAACCGGATCAGCCTCATTCTTCAAAGATAGCCCCCAGCGGCTCTGCATGAGCTTGAAATCCTTGAGGCAATAGGGATCAGAAATCGTAACCAACTGAAATTGCTCGCCATAACGCCGAAAAAACGCCTCCAGCACCGTTAGGCGGCTACCCTTCGCCATCCCGACGAAACAGCAGACATAGGCCTTCTTTTGATCGCTCCTGTATCTGGCATCAACGAGTTCAGGATAAAATCCCCACTTAAAGTGCGCAAATTTATTTCCGAACCCGTGCTTATCGAAAGCGCGGCCGTTTAGCAGATAAGGGCTGAAGACGAAGCTCGCCGCATCTGTGAGTTCCAAATACAGATCCCAGTTGAAATTTGTCCGATTGTTGACGGTACTATCCCTGAGATGCTCGATCTCAAAAATCGCAAATCCGCCGGGAATGTTTGCAAACTGCGCCACAAGCTCTTTGGTTTGAACCCAATCAGCGCCAATGATGATATTGAATTGCGATGGATCAACGCGATTGTGCGTCACGGCAACTTCGTGCCCCAGATCGCAAAGAGCGCAATAAAGACCGGAGATAATGTCTGATTTAAAATTAAACCACTGAACACTGCCTACATGGACGATGTTAATACGCACGATCATCTCCCGAGCTAAGAAAAGTGACGAGGCTCCAGACCTCTGTACACGCGCGCACAAACCCCAACGGAAGGCCATTTCTTATGATTTGATTCTTCGGAAACACAAATTTGTTTTTGTCATTGAACCAAACAAACTCGACCAAAAATACCTTTGAAAAAAACTGGACGAATCAACACTCTGCTGATTCAGTAAAATTTAGGGTCGCCTAAAATACGTATAGGTCCGCTTAACTTGGCATTTCTTTGCTACGCTAGCTCTACAATCGTGGGATTAACATGAATCCGGTGATCACCTTCATTGTTCCCACCTATAAGCGACCGGAAACGCTTCTCAGATGCCTGACGAGCATCAAGACGTTTATCTACGTCGATATCGAAATCATCGTGATAGACGATTCGATGGATGGCGAAGGATCGGCGGCCGCAGTATCCGTCGGCGCCAAATATATCAGAAAGTCAAAAGCTGATCGACGTGGTCCCGGCGCCAGCCGCAATATGGGCCTGTCACTCGCCAAGGGCGACTTTGTCGTCTTCATCGACGACGATGATTTCCTTTTAGGGGATGACCTCCAGAAAATGGTCGCAGGCGCAGACGGCAACGATCTCCTGTTCGCGAATTACTTCATTTACGCCAATGATGGCCTATCGCCCAGAACCGTGGCGGGCGTGGGTGTTGATGACCTTCTGGTTTTGAACAGGCTCCCGATGGGGAGCTTCGCCGTGCGTCGCAGCGCTATTACCTATGGCTTTGATGAGGATATGCGCAGCCACGAAGATTGGGACTTTCTTTTACGCAATATCTACCATTGGAAGCTGAAGCATTTCGACTGCTCCCCCATCGCGATCGACAAGTCGCTTAATGATACGAGCTCGATTTCAGCGCGGTCGCGTCAATTTTTCTGGATCGATTTCCTCAGCATCTATTCGAGATTTCCCTGCCCGAGGCTGGCGGAGAAAAGATGCCAAACGATGAGATCGATGGGACTCAACCTTGCGCCTGAACAGTTGGCGTTTGATCCGTCTGTTGGTCAACGGGTGTTTTGACGCCCAACCCCGCGCCGCCCCCACCTGCCGCCAGCCTGGCATAATAATTGCTGATGATCCCTGACGGGGCAATGGCTGCAGACGGGATCATGGTTTTCTTTCAACACCTTAATCGGGTTGCGCCGAGCAGGCGCATGGAGGTGTCCGTTATAGTGTCGCGAGAAACCGATGTGTCGGTGAGGGGCTGAACATGGCGAAACTCAAGTTCGGCGACAACGCGGATGTCATCTTCACGACCTACTTCACCAGCAAGCCGAACCCGCAGCCGAATGAAGCGGGCGTTCACGTTCACACGCCAAAAGACCAGTTCGCTTATATCTTTCCCTGGTACGCGAGCGTTTCTCACCTGGGCCTGAACGCTGTTGTGATCCACGATGGCCTGAGCGCTGAGTTCATCTCAAAATATGAAACTGATAAGATCCAGTTCGTCCACTATCTCCCCCAGAAGTACTCGCTCAACGATGAGCGGTTCTTTGCGCTGGAGGAAATACTTGACCATAATCAGCTAGGCAAAGTGCTCCTGACTGACGGCAGCGATGTCCTGGTGAAGAAGAACCCTTTCGACTTCATGTCAGATCCCGCGCTTCTGTATTTTGGCACCGACGAAGAAAAGCGGCCGCACATCCGTGACAATCCGTGGTGCCTCACCAAATTGCGGCTACTCCAGCAAGGAAAGGCCGTGGCACTAGATGAGACGGTCCTGGACTTCCAATATATCAACGCGGGCGTCTATGGCGGCAGCTACGCTAATATCAAAGAATTCAATCAAGCGCTGACGCTTCTATTTCGCAGCTTGGACAACAACAACAACAATAACATGATGGCGATCAACTACCTGTTATGGAAGTTCGCGATCCCCCATTTCAAAGGCCGACCATTCACGAGCAGGTTCAAGCGGTACGAAATGCATGGCGATTACTACATCGTCCATAAATGAAGCCGACCTCATCGAAGAATGACCACAGCCGAATGGAAGCAGACATGAATAAACTCCGTATTTCGATGCTGCCGGCAGGCGACATTAACGCAGCGAGTTCACGTCTTCGCTGCTTCTTTCTGGGTGAACAATTATCGAAACTGGGCGTGGAGGTCTTGATCAATCGCCACTCGGAGGCGGCGGACATTTTGTTCGTTCAAAAACGCATCACCAAGGAAACGCTTGATGCCGCTTTGCGGGTCAAGGAAAATGGCGGCCTAGTCATTTATGACATCGACGATTACGGCCCAGCGCTCGAATGGCTCAGGATCGACCCAAACATTGAACGCCTGTTTCTTAAATTGTGCGACGCGCTCATTGTAGACACCCCTACCCGATTGGAAGTCTTCAGCGACGATCCGAAATACGTTGGCATTCGAGACAAATACGTCTTGGCGGATCCTGTCGATTACATTCCGTGGCGAAGCCAATCGAACCAGGCGATAAGTGGCGACCGCCCGCCGCGCGGCGCATGGTTCGGTAACGCAGTGAATTTGGCGCCCGCCGTTCCCTTTATACGCGAACTTATGTCCCATGGAGCAGTATCTGGATTCGACGCGATTACCGGGCAGCGCCAACTAGAGCAGCTCTCGCGCCAATTTCCAATGATAGGCTACAAACCCTGGGAACTTAAAACATTCGCGGCAACGCTACAAAGCTACGAATTCACGGTCCTGATCCACGACAGCAATATCGAGGGGGTTCAGAAAAGTAATAATAAGATGCTCGCGGCCATGGCGCTGGGTGTGCTTCCCTTCGTCAGCAACACACCCGCCTACAGCGAAACCGCAGCCGAAGCGGGTCTGAACGAACTTGTCGTTCTCTCACCGCTTGATCTGGTTCAGCGCGTAACCTCGCCTGATCTACTGATCGACCTGCAGGCGCGACTGCAGGGGGCTCACTGCCAAGGCTATTTGAGCAAGTTCCTGCCCGAGAACGTCGCCATAGAGTTTGTCCAGCTGTTGGATCAGCTTTTGCAAAAGCGCTTATCAAATGGGTGAGCGACCGGAAGTCCATTCCTCTCTGGAGAAATCGAAACATGGGTAATGTCATCCAGGTTCTGAAGCCCTATTTCCGCGTCGATGAGGTGCTCGAAGAGATCCGCCAATGCCTTGAAAAGGGCTGGACAGGCATCGGGTTCAAGACCGTCGATTTCGAAAAGCAATGGTCTGAATATACCGGCTTTGCGCATTCCCACTTCGTAAACTCTGCGACGGCTGGGCTGCACCTCGCCGTTAAATTACTCAAGAAGAAACACGGATGGCTGAACGGCGACGAGATCATCACGCCTTCGCTCACCTTCGTATCCACCAACCACGCCATTTTGTACGAGGGCCTTACACCGCGGTTTTGTGAGGTTGATAAAACCCTTTGTCTGGACCCCCAAGCCGTTCGTGCCGCCATAGGCGAAAACACCCGCGCCATCATGTACGTTGGGCTAGGCGGCAACGCAGCTCACTACCGGGCTATGCGAGGGCTGGCAGACGAATTTGGCCTGATGTTGATCCTCGATGCCGCTCACATGGCGGGGACACGCTGGCTGAACAGCGGCGAGCACGTTGGCCTAGATGCAGACTGCACCATCTTCAGCTTTCAGGCGGTAAAGAATTGTCCGTCAAGCGACTCGGGCATGATTTGCTTCAGGGATGAAGACCTCGACCGTGAGGTCCGTTTGCAGTCATGGCTTGGCATCGACAAGAGCACTTACGACAGATACACGGAAACTACTTATAAGTGGCGATATGACGTCACTGATCTCGGCTACAAATATAACGGCAACGCCATTACGGCCGCTATAGGGCTGGTTTCCCTTAAATATCTTGACGAAGACAACGCGCGCCGTCGTCAAATGGCGCAAAAATACGAAGAGCTATTGAAGAACTGCGCTGACGTAACCGTTATCCGCCATGATCCCAAGATCTCGTCCTCCCGACACCTAATTCAGATTCTTGTCGAAGGACGCGATCAGTTGATGGACTGGCTTGCGACGCAGGGAATTTATTGCGGGGTGCACTACATCCCCAATCATCGATACGGGGTCTACAATAAGGGAACAAGCGAGCTTCCTGTCACGGATCACGTGGCCGATCGCTTAATTTCCCTGCCCCTGCATTTGTGGCTATCAGACGATGATGTCGAGCATGTGGCGTCGAGCGTTGAGGCATTCTTTAGTCGATCTGGAAAATGATATGCTTCTTTTAACCGCGAAGCCTAAAGAAAGCATTGTGGTTACCTGTCTCCGGCCTAAGCAACCAAACTGACGCTATGCTCAGCGAGCTTCGGGACTGTATCGTGGCGAATGACAGACCAACGACCTGCAGAGATCGCAACCAGCAACACAGCCCTGCCACTGCATATGACGCGAGTTAGGCGCCAAGGCATTCACCAACTACCGTAGACCAGTGAATGCTTGGCGCCTGACTAGGCTACATATTAGAACCCACACAGTTTTCGGAAAGCGAATAACCGAAACAAGTCCTTTTCATATACGCCAGCAACTTACGGAACTAATTAAGGCTTCTGGAATAAGATATTTCTCCTTATTTCCGCATAATTCTTTCCAAGCAAATCTTGCTTTAAAAACGAAAGGTCGGGACAAACGTGGAAGAATTCCTGCTCATGAAGCCCTAAATTTGTATACAGCATGCCCTGAGAACGCAAACTCTGATCAATAGCCAATAGTTGCGGCATCGGATCGTGAATATGCTCGAAGACCTCAGTAGCTATAACAAAGTCAGATTTTGGCAGTGAGGGGATCGGCGCATCTAAAGTGCACTCAAGAATGCTGGAATTTATCTTCAATTGCCTTACATACCAACGGAGAAATTCAAGCTTTATCGAAGGCACATCAACCAACACGATATTGCAATTAATGCCGATTTCACCCAAAAAGATGCACAGTGAAATGGACGAATGCCCCAAACCACATCCATAATCGACCACCGTACAGTCTTGCTTCGATTTCAAATGCTCAATAACGGGATCATTCATCTTCCAATCGGGAACGCGATAACTTAACATTCGAAGCAAATGAAGCTCCGCATGTATACGATAACTTTCAAGCACCTCAGTTTCAGCATCAGAATGAAAGACTGAAAATGTATCATGCACTAATCCGCAAAAATTTCTATATTCGACACCACCATGCCCATTCGGAAATAAATTCCAAGACTTCTGGTATCTTGCAAAGCTCTCCGTAAGACTTATGTTCAAGCGCTGCGAATTCCATGCGATGAACGCCTGCTTCAATGCCAAGTCAACCATATTAGCCTCTTTCATCACCAGACCATCTAAATTCAAGATACGAAATTAGTTATTAAAAAACATCACCTACCGAATTAAAACATTTATCGGTAGCAAAAGCCCTCAAGGCATTTCGTAAGGAAATTGACTTCCTCATAATAAAAGGTTGTCGTTCTGGAACGATTGCTCAGTATCCAACTACTTGATCAAGCAGTCCCAGTCAGAACGCACTGAATTTGTCGAAAAACCGCCAACCAATCATCCTGCACTTCTTGCCTGAACAAGCGCAAGGTCGGATACCAAGGGGTATCGGTCCGGTCGAGCATCCAGCGCCAGTCAGGGATGCAGGGCAGCATCACGAGGGTGTCCTTGCCCAGGGCGCCAGCGATATGAATCGTCGTATTATCGATAGAAAGGACGATATCGCAAGCGTCAACCAAAGCTGCGAAACCGTAGATATCATCGTAATTATCGATCTCCGGCACGCTAACGACCTCGATACCCGTCTTCTGCTTAAGATCGGCGATTTCCTCTAACATATCGCCGTATTGCAGGTTCACGAACGCATAACCTGTGTGATCAATGCTAGTCAGTAGATCGAGCAAGCGAATGCTCCGCGAAGTTCCTGTCTTCTCGGATTTACTGAACCAGCTGAGACCAACTATTTTCTTTTCCCCATTATTGGACAGGCGCTCCCGCAGTGAACGGGATTGCTGATGGTCGGCGTGAAGATACGGTATCTGAGCCGGGACCGTATCAAGGTCGGTTCCGAATATAAAAGGCAGGCTGAT
This sequence comes from Beijerinckiaceae bacterium, assembly GCA_947372795.1. Taxonomy (GTDB): domain Bacteria; phylum Pseudomonadota; class Alphaproteobacteria; order Rhizobiales; family Beijerinckiaceae; genus Terripilifer. The sequence continues at coordinate 417 of CANBVC010000012.1, read as the reverse complement.
GAGCGGACAGTGCAAATCGAAGGAAACTTCGATTTGCTCATCTGAACAGACAGTGATGTTCTCGCTCAGGCTTCGAATGATCGGAATTAACTTATCCGGCACGGCGAAAATCACTTTTGAAGCTTGCGCCTCAATGAGTTTCACGTAGCGGCAGAATTGAATGACATCGCCTATGCCCTGTTCGGCGTGGATCAAGATGGTCTTGTCCTTAAGGCTCTCTTTTCCAAGCCAGAGCGGGCGGTCAAACTTCCTGGAGCCGAACGGTTTATCTATTTTCTTCCGCCATTCATAAAATTCCCAGCCATCCCGAAAATTGCCGATCATGAGCAAGAGCGTAGCCAGGTTCCAGTATACGGATGGCTTGTTTTTATCGAGGATCACTGCGTTGAAAAATGCCTCAATCGCCTCGTCGAAGCG
>CANBVC010000011.1 GCA_947372795.1 Beijerinckiaceae bacterium | reverse complement strand
CAGCGAATTCGGCGAAGGAAGTCACCTTGCCGCTGAGGATGTCACGCATCCATGAATGTGCTCGGCTGATGGCCTTGAGAAGGGCTTCCCTGTTTTCTGCGTCGATGAATTCAGATCCGCTTGCAGTGTTTATGATGCCCTTTCTTCTGAGACCATTTGGGATGAAGGGGATGGTCAGTCGAATTGGCTGGTCGAGACCGTCCGATACCATAAAGACTTCTACTATCTGTCGTTGAACGACGATCCGCTGGACATGCTTCCTGATGAGGTCATGATCAGAATTCTCCATATCGGTAGGGACTTGTTCGCGAACAGCATCGATGACGAGAGCTTCCACGTCTGGCGCTGATGCGCGGGCATTGGATCCGGCGGCGTTTTTACGGCCCTGCAGCAGCGCATGAGAGACATAATACCGGTGGCGGCCCCCCTTCTTGTTCGCATGGCTGGGGCTCATGGGATTTCCCCGAGTGTGGCCTCGTTACCTTTACCGATAACGTCCATTACCTTTCGTAAGCCTGAGCTAAGACCTCCCAACCCATTTTCCTAAAGTCGAAGAGAAAGCGCCCGGGCAAGCAGGTCCTTGGATAGTGCTGGAGGGCGATCAAGACCCATGATCTCTCTCCAATCAGAGCGAAGTTACTCAAAGTTCACCGATGCGATCCTAACCAGTTCACCATCGAGATCGAATGCAGCGGACTTCGCAACCCGCTGCCTTGAAGTTACATGCCGCGCCATCGGGTCAGGCTGCTACAAGCGCTTAAGGTTCAAGGGAAAGCCGGTAGACGGCTCCCAGTTTGTCGTCTCTAACGCGCTTAATCAAAAAGCCCCGCTTACGTAGTCCCGTCAATATCGCCCGCGTCGTATGCGGCAACCATTCTGCCATCTCGGCCAAGCCCTTAAGCGATGCGCCTCCATCGTTCGACACCATGGCGATCTCAAGGGCTAGTTTCGATCCTGCACGTGGTTGGGTAAGAGCCATAGTCGGAGCCAACTCGACTATCTGTTTGACCTCGCTTTGTTGATTTGCAAGACACATCTGTGAGAATGGGAGTCTGACTGTTTTCCAGTGTAAAGTTCCGGCCAGCCTTAAGAGTGATAAGGCTCATTGGGCGACCAACCTGCGCCTTCCGCCGAATCGGAAAGTCGAGCGTTGTGAGAATATCTCGCATCAATTTGTGTTCAATTAGAACTTCAGGGATCTTCTTTATAGCCTTATAGCCGCCGCACCCATTCTATCGGGAACAACCGCAGGGCCGTTCTCGTGCTGTGCAGCCTGAGAAAGGACCTTCATTTGGGTATTGCAAAGTTTTGCAATTTTTTGCACATGCGCTTTCGACAACAATCGCTGCCACCAGCACAACCCCGCAGTAGCCTTGGCGCCTGCGGGGGAGGGGATGGCGCTGCAATTGCCCTCGGCTGACTGCATTCATTGCTCTGTGCGTGGGCGAAATCCAGTCCGACTAAGATAGTGGGTATCAAGTTTCACGAAAATCATAATTCTGGAGTTTTCAAGCGGAAGAACATAAAGAAGAAAGTAACGAACGGGCCGAATGAGTGCTCTTAGCTAAACTTGGTCAGAGTAATCTGAACGGCGTGGCATGCCGCGTGGTGGGCCCCTTTTCGAAGAGCCGAATATTACGCGAGTACTGGCACAGCTAATAATTCAAGAATTCCGCTTCAAGCTCGCATGAGTAACATTCTTCATTGGCAATGAGACGGTGACATCCAAATCTGATGATCGGATTGAGCGAGCAGACCTGTTTTTTTAAGAGACGTCCAGCGCGGGATCCCGGTTACTCGAGCTTGATGCCCGCTTTTTTGATGATCGGGCCCCACTTGGCCAGATCGCTCTTCGTCAGTTCAATCAGGGCCGCCGGGCCTCCCCGCATCGGCTCGAGTCCGAGATCGGCGAGCCGTTTTTTCACCGCTGGTATCGCCAGAACTGCTGCGATCTCAGTCGAAACCATTGTAACCATATCCTTCGGCGTGCCAGCAGGCGCATAGACGCCAAACCAGGTGCTGGCCTCAAACCCGGATATGCCTGCCTCCATCGCTGTGGGGACATCCGGTAGTACGCTGGAGCGTTGCGCTCCGGTTGTCGCCAGCGCACGCACCGCGCCGCTGCGCACATGCGGAGCGCCTGTAAGCACGAAGTCGAAAAATACAGGCACGTGCCCACCAATGACATCAACGACCGCAAGCGGATTGCCGCGATAGGCGACATGCACAAGATCGATTTCGGTCTGCGCCTTAAAGAGTTCGACGGCGAGATGATTGGTCGTGCCAAAACCGCCGGATGCATAATTGATCTGACCGGGGCGCGCTTTGGCCTGCGCCACTAACTCGTTCAAGGATTGCGCTGGAAATGATGGATGCACGACCACGACCATGGGGATCGACCCGAGCAAGGTGACGGGCTCGAAGTCTTTTACCGGGTCCCAACTGAGCTTTTAGTAAAGCGCTGGCGCGATCGCAATGGAGCTTGGCGTCAGTAGGAGTGTGGTCCCGTCGGGTGTCGCCTTTGCAACGGCGTCGGTGCCGATGTTGCCGCCCGCCCCAGTTCGGTTTTCCACGACGAACGCCTGTCCGGTTTTCTCTTGAAGCTCCTGTCCGAGGATGCGCGACAGCGTATCGGCCGATCCGCCCGCCGGGAAGGGCACGATCATTTTGACGGGTTTGACGGGCCAGGTCTGGGCTAGCGCTGACGACGCAACGGACGCTAAAGCCATTGCCGCGCCTACGGCCGTTCGCATGATGCCATGCATTCTCATGTTCCCTCCCTCGCCAAAGCGCCGATTATGTAACTCGGTTCCGATTTTTGAACTAGGTGTCTACAACCATTCGCGCAGAACGGATTCTCTTACAAGGTCATAAAGAGATGGAAGCGGCCATCGATGCAAAGGGCTATCCCGTGGCCATCAAACCGTCAGACGGGTATGCCTTCCAGAACGTCGCACCGATCGAGGGGCTTCATGATCGCAAAGCATAGTATGGCACGATAGTCTGATGGAGGACTGTTAGATGCCGACGAAGCGACACAAAGCGGAAGAGATCACCACCAAGCTTCGATAGGTTAACGTTATGTCTCCGCATGGTGGTCCTGTTGCGGAAGCCATCCAGTCGATAGGGGTTGGCGTGATTTACGGCTAAACGCTTTGCGACTGGGTTCATCTTTTCAATGACTATGACCAGTTGCGCGCAATCTCAGCCGCCGATGAGCCTATCCCCTGTGGGAGCCCCCTTCAATGGCGATCCGGCTCAAGAGCATCTCGCGGAATCCATCAAAAGCTTTCTGCATTATCGGTGGCTTGTAGGGGAAAGTTTCGATCGGATCGACGCAATGAATCCAGCCCCGCGTGTCTGCTTCAAACAAAACCAGTGAGCCGTCCCGCAAGACGCCGCAATCCAGGACGACATAATCGAGCTCGAGCTTCTCATGAATTTTCTGGAGCGTATCTTGATGCTGTTTCACAAAGTAAAGATCAAAAGTCTCCATCATGAATTTTTCTTCGGCCCGCTTCGCAGTGCTTAAATCCATACCTGCCGGAATATAATGAACGATCCATTGATCGGTTATCGCCAGATGGCAAATGTATGGCCTGCCATCAATCAAGGCGATGCGGAGCTTGCGGAAAAGGCCATCCGCAGAACGATAATCCACGAAGTCAGTGACATAAAACTCACCTGCGGCGCAACTCTCCAAATAGGATTTCAGTTCTTCTTCGCTCCCTATTTTCTCCATCTTATCTCCACCATGGGTATCAACCGCGCGGATGATTTTTGGAAGTTTATCCACCGAGAGCAAATCGCGCTTCACGCGATACGTCTTCGGTAAAATGAGCTGGGGGATGCTTCGTAGTTTTTGATATAAATTGTCGCGAGAACAATTCAGGACAAATTCAGGCTGATTGACGATGGGGCGCGGCCATGAGCGCAATACGCTTATAAGCGTCTCGAATTGACGACGATTTTTATAGGATTCACCAAGACCGACAATCGCGATGTCATGTTCCGGGATAGACTTCGGCAGGTAGCCATCTTCGTCAAGGAAAACAAGGTCGAGCCCGATATCGCTATCTTCCAGAAGGTATTCGACAGGAGCGTTATCGAGCCCACCCTGCGGCCCCATGATCGCCATAAGGCGAATCCTGGGGGGACGCGCGCATCGATACCGGTAAATGCGTCGATGTTCGAGCGCTCTTGCGTGCATCTCGTGACCGAGGTCGAGTGAGCCAAGAGAGTTAAACAACAGGGACAGGCGCATGAACCTATTCGCCGGGTCCGGGTCCAGACTGGCTTCATGCAGCATCTGGAGCAAGTGGGATCGATTGATGCGCCCAATCTCGACGGGTGAAAGGATTGGACGAAGGTCCAGCGCTTCGAGTTTGATGTCAGAGGGCCGACAATTCGCGCTCATGAACCTACCAACCGCCTCCATCGCCCAGCACAGAACGCAGGCTAAAAGGACCCGCGAAAATACACAAGCATCTGTTATGTATTGACTATTTTCTTCATCACAGCAACATCGCCAAATCAGAATCGACACCCGCCATATCGGCCCGAAACAAGCGGAAATCTGGAGAGTTGCATCGGATGGATGAAGAACTAACGCTGGATCCTATCGACTGGAAGGCGCTTCGACTCTCCTTTCAAATAGCCGCCGATCTCTGCATTTCAAACATGGAGGCTGTGCGCGAAGGGCCGGTTTGGGAGCCAACGCCGGATCGGGTCAAGGCGCATTTCAAGGAAGCCCTTCCGCAAGAGGGCGCATCCCTCAACACGCTTCTCAGGGATTTCGAGGAAAACATCCTCCCCTACGGCACGGGCAACGGCCATCCCCGCTTCTGGGGATGGGTGCATGGAAGCGGCTCTGCAGCTGGCGCCCTCGCTGAAATGTTGGCCGGCTTCATGAACAGCAATGTTGGCGGGCGCGATCACATAGCGAACTACGTTGAACGCCAGGTCATCGACTGGTGCAAGGACATCTTCAACTTTCCCGCTTCCGCAAGCGGGATCCTCACCAGCGGAACCTCCATGGGGACCCTTATCGCGCTTAATGTTGCGCGCAATGAAAAGGCGGGGGCCGATGTGCAGGCGCTTGGCGTATCAGCCGGCCGCCGCATGGTCGGCTATGCCTCGGCGGAGGCGCATGGGTGCAATTCAAAAGCTTTCGATCTGCTTGGTTTGGGACGTCAATCCCTGCGAATGATCGCTGTTGATGATCGCTTTCGTCTCAAGCCTGAAACTTTGAGAGAAAACATATCGGCGGATAAAGCGGCGGGCTTCCAGCCTTTTGTGGTTATAGCTTCTGTCGGCACCGTAAATACAGGCGCAATCGACGACCTCGTCGCCATTGCGGATATATGCCGCGCTGAAGGCCTGTGGCTGCACATCGACGGCGCATTTGGGGGATTGGCGCGGCTAACCGGGCGCTTTCGGGCAGAGCTAGAGCCTATGTCTCTGGCTGATTCCATCGCCTTCGATTTTCATAAATGGTTCCATGTCCCATATGATGCAGGGTGCGTCATCATCAAGGACGAAGTAGCCCATCGCGGCGCCTTTTCAGCACGTCGCGAATATCTGCAAAGCACTGAGAGCGGACTTGCTGGCGGCGCCCCATGGTTTTGTGATTATGGGCCCGAATTGTCGCGTGGGTTTCGCGCGCTCAAGGTATGGTTCACCCTAAAATCCTACGGCATAAAGCGTCTGGCTGCGTTGATCGAACAAAACTGCACCCAGGCGAAAAAACTGGAAGCCCTCGTGCAGGCAGCGCCAGACCTTGAATTATGCGCGCCCGTGCATCTTAACATCGTTTGCTTCCGAATGGTGTTCGACAAGGACGGTAAGGCGACCGATGCGCTGAACAAGCAGATCGTCGCCTTATTGCAGACGGAAGGCATCGCGGCGCCCTCGACAACCACGATCAATGGAGAAACAGTGATCCGCGTTTGCATCACAAACCACAGGACCCGCTCCGACGACCTGACCCTTCTGGTGTCTGAGACCAGGAGGCTCGGCGTGCTGATCAATAGCCAGGACGTCAATCTTGGCGCGTGACGCGGAGAACATGGCTTAGTCGAGCGTTCATTGGGCTACGTCCCCGCGATCAGTCCATAGCTCCCGCCTACAACACGACCTCGATCCGCTCCGCCCCACCAAGCATCAAGAGATGGAAGAGAGTTATCCCCGATGACAAGAAAGGAGCCGGCGAGATCCTTTATCGCCTGATCGCCTCAGAGGATGACGACGATGACCTCTGAGCCCTTGAAGGCGCTATCTCATTGTTCAAGAATCCAGCTAACCGCGGGGCGTCGCGAACAAAAAGTGCGGTCAGAGATTCCGACTCCATCAGAGTGTCTCTTGCTCGCCCCTAGAAAGCGGGGACTTTTCGCGCAAAGAATGGCCCATTCCGACAGCGATGAAGCAAAACGCTCGACGGCGAGCGCGAAGATCGCTGCAGATGCAAGAGCGCACTTGAAAGCGATAGACATAGCAAACCGAGACGCAGCTTGCCGAGGGCGACAATGCCGCCGATCATGAAGATGCCGGGAACGGAGAAATTCAAAAAGTACAGAACGCCGATCGCCAGTGTGAAGGCGACCGCCACCAACATGTAGGTGGCGCTCCGAATCATTGCTGGGTAAGCATTCTCGCTAGGCCCCTGCGCCGTTATGGCTCGCCAGGAGGTGTTCGACACCTGCGGCGATCTCAAACAAACGCCCATCCGATCCGCCGGGACAGGCGAGCATAAGGCCGGTTGGCGCGGCGGGTGGCTTCGTCATTGGCAGAGAGATGGCGCAGCCATCAAGAAAATTAATGACCGCTGGATTTCGCAGGACCAGCATATTCAGCCGCGCGAAATCTTCATCCGTGTGGAAGGCGGAAATCTGCGGGGCGATGATCGGCGTCGTTGGATAGGCGAGGCAATCATAATTGATCATGCGCTCTTCAAAGGCCCGGATGATCCGCGCGCGCTCACGAACAAGATCGACATAATCAGCGGCGCTTTGTTCATGGCCACGCTCGATGCGCGTTAAAACGCGGGTATCATAAAGATCCGCATGTGTCGCGATATGGGCGCGATGGGTCGAAAGACTCTCCGGAGCGGAGAAGCCACCCTTGGCGTTGGCCGAGGGAATGGCGTCGATTTCTGAGAAAGCGAGTTCCGTCAGTACGGCGCCGTTTTTCTCCAAGAGCGCTAGCGTGCGCGAGAAGGCCTCAGCGACGTCGGCGTCCATGTCATTCATGACATAGGCCTTTGGGACCGCGATGCGCAGTCCTGTCACCGGATGCTTGCAAGGAGCCTTCGGCTCTTCGCCAGTCAGCACTGCATCGAGAATGGCGCAGCAGGAAACAGTGCGCGCCAGAGGCCCGATGGAATCGAGCGTCATTGATAAAGGAAAGGCGCCAGCAAGCGGCACGCGCCGGGCCGTAGGCTTGTAGCCGACGATCCCATTAAAGGCGGCAGGGATGCGACATGAACCGCCGGTGTCCGTTCCCAAGGCGCCATGAGCCATGAGATCGGTGATCGAAATAGCCGCCCCCGAAGACGACCCGCCTGGCACGCGCGCATGGGCACGATCATAGATGTTCTTTGGCGTGCCATAATGCGGGTTAATGCCAATGCCAGAGAATGCGAACTCCGTCATATTGGTGCGACCAATGACGATGAAGCCCGCAGCCTTCAACCGCGCGACCGCAGCAGCGTCCTCTTTCGCAGCAGGCGCATCTTTAAGCACCAGAGACCCGGCGCGTGTAACCTCGCCTTTAAGATCGAAGAGATCCTTGATGGAGACGGGAATTCCGGCGTAGCGCGAGGGCGCTGCGCCGGACTGACGCAAGAGATCCATGCCGCGCGCCGCAGCACGCGCGCTCTCGTGGGCGACGCTGAGAAATGTGTCTGCGCCTTGACCGGAGGGATCATCGATCCGCCCGAGGCATTCCTCCACAAGGCGCTCGCTTGTCGCCAAACCTTCAGCGAGTTGTTGCGCCAATTCCTCTAGCGTCGGTCCCATGAGAAGACCTCAAGCCGGATCGTAATAGTGGATTTCGAGCAGCAGGCAGCCGTTATCCGAGCGGAAGGGGCCATGATAGGCTCCGGGCGGACGGCAAGCATAGGTGAAAGGCGAAAAAGTTTTGCCGCCCTTGCCCTCTTCATCGTTACCGACTGCAAGATCGCCCGATACGAGGAAAACCTCTTCCCAATAATCATGCACGAAGGGCTTGGTCGTGAAGACGCCTGGATCAAAGCGCAGGAGGCGCGTGCGGCTGCCCTTGCCGTTCACCTCGTCCAGAGCGCCTGCAAGGATCTTCTGCTGGATGCCCGACGGATAACCGGCCGGAACTTCCCAGCCGCTCGACATATCAAGTGTATGAAACTCGTCATGGAGTTTATTGATCGCCATTTTATCTTCCTCAGCTCCACAAATGCGAAAATTGAGTGGCCACGACATCTTGATAGGCGGGCTCGCCCTGAAGCACGCCAACTTCCCGACAGAACTGGTTCATGCCCACCACGAATTCCGGCGAGATTCGCGCGTCGTAATAAGGCAGGTCGCGTTCGATCAATTGCCCGATGAGCTCCGCCTCCTGCGCTGGAAACAGGGCGCGTCCCGCCTTCGTCGCGAGCGATACGTCCGCCTTTAACGCCTTTTGCGTCGCGACGATGGCGCGCACGGCTGCGGCCGCGACTTCGGGCTCACTCGCTATGATCGCGTCAGATGTGGCGACGCTCGCCATTGTGTAATTGAAGCAGCCGTTGGGGCCATCGCCCCTGCGAATGTCGAGCACCACCTTGCCGACGCCGCGCGTGACTGCGACTTCCGTGCCCATGCCATTGGCCCAGAAACCGTCGATCTTGCCCTCTTCGAGCGCCTTGGCCGCAGAGAGGCCGAAGTTCACAGGTCCCGGGCCAGGCGCAGCGCCCGGCACTGGCGCTATGCGGATATGATCCCGCTCGAGGTCATAACCCGCATTGATGAGCAGACGCTGCAAACCCATGTTGACCCATGGCGCAGCGCCTATGTTGCGCCCCTTTACGATGTCGAGGTCGCCGCGTTTCGGATCAAGATCGGCGCGCATGACCAGGAACCAGTACATGCCTTGCCCCTGGGCGCAGAGCAATTTGACACCCTTCCAGTCAGGGAAAGCCGACAGGGCGGAATGGGCTGAGCCGCCGACGAAGTCTATCGAGCCATCGCGTAGCGCCGCATAGCATTTGTCGACGGGGAAGATAAGTTCGAGATCGACGTCGAGACCTTCCTTCTTAAAGAAGCCCAATTCCACCGCAGCGGCTGCGGGAAAGTAGGAGTTTGAGATCAGGTCGGGAACTGCAAGCTTCAATTTGCGCGACATGTCAGCTCTCCTCGCGTCCAGACAATTCAACCTGCCACGGCGCGACCTTACGCTCGATGAAGCCTACGAATGAGTTCAGCATGGTCGCCAACACCATCAGCACTATGACCGGCACGAACATTTTGGCGGTGTCGAAGGCGTTGGCCGCATTGATTATGATGCCACCAAGACCTGAAATGGCGGTAAAGAATTCGGCGATCACCATGGCGACCACGCCGCGCCCGACCGCAAGTTTGATGCCCGCCATGATGTAGGGGATGGTCGCTGGCAGGACGATGCGGCGCAGGATCGTGAAATCGGATGCGACGAAGCTCTTGCCCACCTCGATAAGCGTCTTGGGCACGGCGCGCACACCGAGCCACGTGTTGATGACGATGGGAAACACCGCCATCAAAAATACGACGCAAGCCTTCACCGCAAACCCAAGGCCCATCCAAAGCACCAGCAAAGGCACGAGCGCGACAAGCGGCATTGCGTAAGCGCCGGTGATGAAAACGCCGATCGCAGCCTCAAGAAAGCGCGAGCGGCCAATTATCAGCCCAAGAGGAACGCCCACAAGGACGGACAGCGCATAGCCCACGACGAAGGCCCTGAGACTCTGGATGAGAGCCGCAAGAAGTTGACCACTTTTGACAAGTTCCCAGAATGCTTGCGCGATTGCTGTCGGATAGGAGCCGAAGACAGGGTTCACATCGCGCCCGAAAAATTCCCAGGCGATGATGACGAAGGCGACGGACATGCAAGTGATGGCCCAATTGGGCAATTCCCACTTCAGTTGCGGCGCGTCGTCAAGGGATCTCGTATGTCCGCCAGTTGTCATCAATGCACCGCCTCTGCGCTATGCAGCGCCTTCCAGACCGTGTAACGGGCCTCCGCAAATTCGCTTGTGCCACGCAGGGCGCCAAGCTCGCCGCGCGGCCGCAGCAGCGGCACCTCGATACTTTCCTGAATGGAGCCAGCCCGCATCACGATGATGCGGTCGGCGAGCAAAACGGCCTCGTCGAGATCGTGGGTGACGAAGATGATCGTCTTTTTGGTGCGCGCCTGAATTTCAAGTAGTTCGCCCTGCAGGGTTTCACGCGTTTGCGCGTCGAGCGCGCCAAAGGGCTCATCCATCAGCAGCACTTCAGGATCAATGGCGAGGGCGCGCGCGATGCCGACGCGCTGCTTCATGCCGCCCGACAATTGATAGGGACGGCGATTGGCGGCGTCCTTTAGCCCCACGAGGTCGAGATAGCGCATGGCCGTATCTTTCAATTCGGCGCCACGAACGCCCTTCATTTCAAGGCCAAACATGACATTCTGCGCGGCGGTCAACCATGGCAAAAGTTCGGCATGTTGAAAGACGAGGCCGCGGTCGTAACCGCAGCCATTCACCCGTTTGCCGCCGACGCTCACCCGCCCTCGACTTGCGGTTTCAAGCCCCATAAGGATGCGCAGAGCCGTCGTTTTGCCGCAACCGCTCGGCCCGATTAGCGTGACGATCTCGGCCTGTTTCACGTCGAAACTGACTGACTTCAGAGCTTGCACGGTCTGGATCTTACCGTCGACCCTCAAGGTGAAGGCCTTCGACACATCCGCCATGCTGACCTGTCCCTGCGCTATATCGCTCATGGGCGTCATTTCTCCTTTAGCCCTTGGGCCCAGCGATAGCGAGCGCCTTCTCGCGCACGCCGCCGTCGATGAATTTGTCGAGCTGGATTGGAACCTGTAACGTCTCTGTCTTGATAAAGAGATCCCGCATCCAATCGAGCTTGCGCCGATCAATCGTCATTTCACTATCGACGGCGTTTAGCTTCGCGACTTCGTCGAAGACATATTCAGCGCGAAGATCGTCTTCCTTCGCGCCCGTCATTTCGCGCGTCAGCTTCACCACCTGATCGCGGTTCTTCAACGCATGGCGATAGGCCTGAATGGACGAGGCGAGGAATTTCGCTGCGTCATCCGGGCGTGACGATATCGTCTTCGAACTCATATAAGTGCAAAAGCGAATATAGTCGGGCGTCACATCATGGGCGTGGACAAGAACCTTCAGGCCCATCTTTTCCGTCATCGGCGTGAATTCGCTGGAGGAAGCAGCAGCCTGAATGACCCCCGCCATCACGGCGCGAAAACGATCAGTGTCCGAACCCATCGCGGCGTACTGAACATCCTTGCCGTCGATATTGTTCTTCTCAAGCACTGCGCGCGCGAAGAGATCAGGCAAGGCGCCGGGTGAAGAAATGCCGAAGGTCTTGCCCTTCAACTCTGTTATGGATTTCACATCCGCCTTGGAGAAGATGGCGTAGGTAAGGCCCGGCCAGTAACAACCAACTAAACGTACATCGGCGCCTCTGGAAAAGGCCACCATGGGCGCGCCGGGACTGCCTTCGTAAGAGTCGATCTCTCCTGCGATCAGCGCCTTCAGCGCAATCGCATCGCCTTTGAACTGCATCGATTCAAGCTTGATGCCGTTTTTCTCGGCAAAGCCGCCCTTTTCGGCCATGAAGACGAAGCCGGCGTCGCTCTTGGCTTCGACCATGCCGTGCTTCCAGACCTTCTGAGCCTGCGCTTGCCCTGACAGACCCGCGACGCCCGCGAGCGCGATAGCCAATGCTGAAATGCTTTTCATCATCTGCGCCTCTATCTCTACGTCGGCAGCGCCGAACTTCACTGAATTCTATGCAACCGGGATGCCATTCACTTTTCACCTTCGCGTGGAACTGGATCATTCATGGCGACGTCGGAACGGCGGCCCTTGATGAGTTCATCCGAGAAGTCGAAATATTCGCTACGTGTCGCCATCTCGGCCTGCCGAGCGAGGTTGTCGGGCCAGACGCCTAGGTCGTAGCCGTGCCATGGGGTCTCGGGCTTCAGCGCAGGCAGACCAAGCCGCTCCCAGATCGCCTTCGCATTTTCCATGAACTCGCGTTTGGGAAGGGCGACGGGTGCGAAATCGCCCTTTAGCAGTGCGTTGATGAGAACCGATGCGCTCTCGCCGTTGTCGCGAGGTCCACGTGGGCCATGGCCGGCGTCCTTGCGGTCGAGCACGCGCATATCGTGCTGCGGCTGGCAGCGGTATGACATGGCCCAGAACAAGGCGTCGGCGTTCTCAGGATCAATGTCCTCATCAACCGCGATGATCCATTTGCCCGCGAAACGATGCAGCGTGGACGCAGCATAAAGCGCGCGCCAGACTTCGGTCTCCGGAACATTGCGTTCGAAGACGATGGCGATGACCGCATAGAGCGAAGTCAACGGCTCGTGCATGGACACACGCTTGACGCCCTTGATGCCCAGCGCATGACGCAACTGATTCAGATAGACCGGCTCCATCGCAGCCTTGCGGATGACGCTGGATTCGCTCGGCGTCACCTGGCTGATGAATGACGGAACAATCGGATGCTTGCGCCGCGTGATCGCCGTCACATCCATGAAGGCGTTATATTCCTGCAAGTTCACATATCCATGCGACTCGCCGAAGGGCGCTTCTGGCTCAAGGCTTTGCGTGTCGATGAAGCCTTCGATGATGATCTCGGATTCCGCAGGCACCAAAAGGTCTACCGTTTTCGCCTTCACGACATTGATTGGAGCGCCTGCCAGGCCCCCCGCCACCGCCATTTCGTCGACGCCCTCGGCGAGTTTCTGCACCGATGTATAGGAGACCGCAGGCGGACAGCCGAGGACCACGGCGCAAGGCATGGGCTTGCCTAGCTTCTTATATTTGAGCCAATGCGTGTAGATGCCTGCGCGCAATTCAACGGAGGGGTTCATGCCCAGCCGACGTGGAGACTTAAGTTGCCCGCGGTAATTGCCGATGTTCTGGATGCCGGTGTCGGGATCCTTGGTGATGTAATGGCCCGCTGACAGATAGGGCGCGTTGTCCCAGCCAGGCGTCGAGATCGGCACAGGCACGCCATCAAGGGCGGCGCCTGGCTTGTCGAGGTCATCCCCAATCGTCACGATCTCCTGACAAATCGCATCTTCGACGATGTTGGGTTCGATCGGATGGGCGATGGCGTTGATCCAGGTCTCGCCAATCTTCTCGAGCGGCTTGCCGAAGCCCACGCGATAAACCTCCGGCGTCGCGGCAAGGCCGGCCACAAGAACAGAAGCTTCGAACTTGCGCCCCTTTCCGTCGGTGGGGTTGGTGAAGAGGAAAGCCTTACGATCTTTTTCAGGAATTCCGCCGCGATATTGCCAGCGCACGAGCGGGTGCATTTCCGTATCTTTGTTGATCGGCTCGTCCACCACCACGAGCAGATTCTTCCGCCACAGCTCCAACACATGCTGATGCAAGTCTGGATAGGCGGCGGCTCCCTCCGCCGAATCAAGATAGCGCTGGAGAGAAGCCGGGATTTCTTTCTTCTGATCGGACATGGCGGCCTTCATGCGATGGCGATGGGGGTGATAACGTTTTCAAGCGCGGCCGCATGGGCGAACAGGGCGGCGTCTTCATCAAGGAAGCCGAGCAGCTGGAGGCCAAGCGGCAGGCCGCCTATTGTGATCATGGGCAGGGACAAAGTCGGCACACCAAGAAGAGACCCTTGCACAGCGAAAATCGGATTTCCTGTCGCCTCGATACCCACTGGCGCGACATCAGGCGCACTCAGCGTAACGCAGGCCTCGACCTTGCTTGATAATTGGGCGAAGCAGGCGCGGATCTCTTCGCGGCGCAGAATATCGCGGCGGTAGTCGGCAACATTCATAGCTTCGGCTGCATGCAGACGCTCGACCATGCCCTTCGACAGTTTGCTCTCGTCCTTGTCGACATAGGTGTTGAGTGGCCAGCGCGATTCCCATGAGTTGATGCGGCGCGTGAGCGCCAAAGTCTCCGGCAAAAGCGCTTCGAGCGCGGCCACATCGGGATCGTCTTGCGCATCGATCAGGCTAATGTCCGCAGCCGTAAGCTGCGCTATCATCTCATCCATGGCCTTGCGCGCTGCATCTGTGGCGACACCCCAGCCCGGCGTTTTGATGAATGCGAGCGTGGTGGGCATGTCAGCTTCAGGCGCTGTGGACGGACCGATGATGCCTGAATATCCTGGGTCGCCGCCCGCGCGCTGTACGATTTCAATGGCCACCTGCCAGCAATCAGCGAGCGAGGCGGCTAGAACGCCCTGCGCAGATTGGCTCATATAATCGTGGCTCCCGCCGCGATTGATCCCGCCCAGCGACGGCTTGTAGCCATATACGCCGCAATAGCTTGCTGGCCGCAGAATGGAGCCGACCACTTGCGTCCCGAGACCGGCTGCGAACATGCCGCAGCCGACGCCTGCCGCCGATCCGCTCGATGAGCCGCCCGGCGTACGCGCGAGATCATGCGGATTGCATGTCGGGCCGGGCTGTGTGGCGGCGAATTCAGTCGTCACCGTCTTGCCAAGTATGATGGCGCCCGCTTCGCGCAAGGCATGGACGGACGCTGAATCATAGCCAGGCGCCCAGCCTTCATAGAGGGCGGAACCCATTTGCGTGGGCATATCCGCTGTCTCAATGACGTCTTTGACGCCAATAGGCATACCATCGATGGAGGACAGGGGAGCGCCCTTGCGCCAGCGTTCGGAGCTTGCGTCAGCAGCTCTGCGCGCAGCAACGAGCCGCAAGGCCGTGAAGGCTTTCACGTCCTTCTCACGCGCCTCGATCGCGGCTATGCAGCGCTCGAGAAAATCGCGCGGCGTATCGACGCCGCTGGCGAAGTCGGCTGTCGCCTTTGCAAAAGAACGCAATTGAGCCTTGGCCATCAGACGACCTCTTCCAGCGTGATAGAAGCTGCGCGCTGTTGCAGGGCGATCATGGACGTGCGCAAGAGGTAGGCGCGCGCCTTCACAGGATCGGCTGCGGTTGCGGCGAGATCTTCCAGCATTTTCTTGCGCTCTACGGGATCGCTCGTCTCTAGCTGCTTCTTGTTGGCGATGGACTGCGCCTGGACAAAATCGATCGAAGCTGTGCGGCGCTGTAACGAATAGAGATCCATCAGGCGCTCTGAGGCGCCGTCCAGTACATGAATGAGTTTCTCCGCGAGATTGGCGGCATCTTGCAAACCGCCATTCAGCCCCATACCGCCAATGGAATTGTTCACATGGGCGGAGTCGCCTGCCAGAAGCACGCGGCCCTTGCGGAACGTGGCGGCGACGCGCTGGTGCACCGTATAGATATTGCGATGTACGATGTCATAGGGCGCTTTATTCGGGAAGAACTTCTGAATGCGCGCATGCACTGCTTCGTCAGTCAGCAGGCTTTCTTCTGGCACATTGGCGTCGGCCGGAAACACAAGGCGCCAGAGGCCGGGCGGGCCATCGGCGGAAACCTTGAAGCAATTGCACCACTCTTCGGGATCAGCGAAATAAGAGCGTGGGCAATAGCCAAGCTCCTTGTTGAAGTCGAAGGGCGTTGTGAGGACAAGAAAGCGCTCCGCCCAGGTGAAGCCCTCGAAGGCTATGTCAGCCGACTTGCGAATAGTTGAGCGCCCGCCATCGGCTCCGATCAGCCAGGCGCCATCATGAGTCGTGACGCCTTTTGACGTCTCGACACTGACGCTGACTCCGTCGGCCGTTTCAGTGAACCCTGCGACCTTGTGGCCAAACAGGACTTCGACATTCGGCAATTGAAGAAGACGGTCGAGCAAAATGCGCGAGGTTTTGTATTGCTCGCACTGAATCACGTAGGGATATTTCGTATCATTCTTGAGAAGTTCAAGATCAAAAGTTGCAACGAGATTGCCCGTCGGGCGATCCCAGAACTGGAAGATCGGCGCCATCAGCCCAGCCTGGGCCATATCTTCAACAAGCCCTGCAGCGCCTAAAACCTCGAGCGTTGCTGGGTGCGTCGTAGCGGCGCGTGGATCAGCCTGCAATTCGTCGTTGGCGTCAAAGACGCGTACGGGTATGCCATGACGCCCCAGCAACAGGGCGCAGAAGAGACCGACCGGACCGCCTCCCCCGATAAGAACTCGCTTGTCAGACGACATCTTGCTTCCCTTTATTTCTACCAACCTGCACGTCAGTCGCGGCGCATCAGATTGTTGCGGAACTCTTCGATATGGCTTCGCATCGCCTCCTCCGCGCCATCAGGATCCTGATCGCGTATGGCGGCGAGAATGGCTTCATGCTGTTCGTGGACATTGGAATGACGCCCCGGCCGGTCTAGCGAAATGAACCAGAAGCGAAGAGAGCGGTCATGTAACTTTGACAAGGTGTCGGCGAGCACATGATTTTTGGACGCCAACGCCAGCACATTATGAAATTCGCGATCCAGCAACATGAGCTGCTCGCTGTCGCGCATTTCGATCCATTGCGCAGCGCGGGCAAGGATGTCGCTTAGATGGGCGATTTCATCACGCTCGGCGCGCTCGGCGGCGAGGCGTATGCCATGGGTCTCGTTAATGAGGCGCACTTCGACGATCTGAATGATCTCATCGAGGCTGACCGGTTTCACAATGACGCCCTTGCGGGGGATGACATCGACCATCCCCTCGTGCATGAGGCGATCAATGGCCTGATGCACGGGGGTGCGCCCAATGCCCAGCATGGCGGACACATAGGCTTCATTAAGATATTCGCCAGGCCGAAACGCACAGGTGATGATGCGATGCTTGATCGCTTCATAGGCGGCGTCGCGCAAGGAGAGCGCCTTGCCCGACGCTTGCCGGCGCGGGTCAATGACTGGCTCACCCTGCGCAGGAACGTCTGGCTTGCTCATCCAAGGACCGGGAGCTTGTTGAGGTGATATTCGTGGCGGATCGATCGATTGAGGACGGGGTCGTGAATTTCAAATTCGAAATTATCGGCCGGTCGAATGCCACCTTTGGCTGCAAATGTGCCACAGAACATCATGGCGCCTTCATCGAGATTTTCTCGGCCCTCATAGCCTGCAATCAAGGCGCGCGGATCAAGCATAGCTGTCACGCTGCCTTCCTGATAGAGCACGCGCGCACCATTTTCGTTTATCCAAGAGCGCATGATCAGCTGATCCCAATGCGCTGCCACATCCGCGAAACGCCAAAACGCAGGAGCTATCGGCTTTTCGCACATCTGCTTGGAGACGGTGACATTATAGGTCTCTACCTTGCGGTCCGTATGATCGGATCCAACGCCCACCCATAACTGCCCGTCCACTTGGGCAAGGACGAACTCCACCTCGCCAGAAGAGTCTTCCCCGACCACTTCGATGGAATCGGCGGTGGAGAGCCGCGATGCGCTCGCCCGGTAATAAATCGGCGTCGAGGCAGGCCTAGCTACTCCCAGCTCTTCGAGCTCGCGGATGTGCTTTTCAAGAGCCGTCTTATCGCGCCCCGTCCACCCCGCAACGATGAGTTTCGAGGGGATGAATGGCTTTTCTTGAACCTGATCGATCGCAATCAAGGAGATTTTCATCGGGCCCTTCGCAGAAACATCAGTGAAATATCATAGTAATTTAAAGAGGAGAGCAGGGTCAATAGGGGATCCTTGTCGTGAGGTGTGATTTTCGCCAAAGACGGGAGCGATCCACAATGGTTCGCGTCCATGGTGTCCGTTGATCGATAGATCAACCTCAGTCGGCGCCTGGCATCTGGATTGCAAAATATCGTCTCGGCCGCCATCCTCGGCGGTTTGCTACAAGCAGAGACATCCTCGCATGAACCTATCTGAGAACTCGCCGGCGGCGACGGGGCGTCGCCCCTCCGACGCTAGCTTTCAAGGTTCGTTATGATGGGGTGGCGCCCTAGTGTCAGGCTGGGCAAAACGTCTTCAACGCCGCCAGCGCCTCGTCCAGCTTGATGACGTCTGCATATTTATGATGGATATCGAACAGATTCATCGCATGGGTCGCTTCATGCCGGTCAAAGACGCACTCCTCTACGACCTGCACCCGATAGCGATAGGACACGGCGTCCACAACGGTGGCGCGCACGCAGCCACTTGTGCTCTCGCCTGCGACGATGAGCGTGTCGATCCCAAGGAAATTGAGGTGGCCAGCCAGAGGCGTTCCCCAGAAGGCGCTTGGCGCTGTCTTGCGAAGAACGACTTCGCCCGCGATAGGGGCAACTTCATCGACGATGTCATCGCCCCTGCGCTTGCGATCGAGGGTGGCCTCATCCATGGTTTTTGGCGGCGTCTTCTGCGCGCTATAATGAATGGCGTCGTTCCATCCCAACATCCCTGAACCCGACAGCTTGGTGATATGGATGACCGGAATTCCCGCAGCGCGGGATGCTGCGAGAAGGTGCTGAATATGCGGCAGCGCAGTCCAGCCGGCCATTCCACAGCTGGCGGGCCAGGTCTTGATGGCCTGCATCAGCGGCTCGGGCTTGTCGCCGAAGACCGCTCGGTAGAGATCGACGAGAAGCAAGGCAGGCTTGCTTCCAAAGCCCACCCGTTTATCGGACGCACTGTTTAAATGCTCCTTGTCCGCCGGGGTCAGGTAGCGATCCCAAACACGTTGCGTCATAGCCATGCTTCCTTCCAATGGCAGTCAGAATAAAGGCTATCCTAATTTATCGGCACGTAGACGCAATTTGCATTTCTGTGCGTTTTTGATCGGCGAGGCGGCGCAGCGGCGTCAATGCAATATTAGGCTTCGTCCGCCGCTTTTATGGGCAACAGGGCGTCAGACAGGCAGAGCGAGATCGAGCGCGCAGCGGGCCGCTATTAGTGACGATCAGATCACGACCCGCCATTTGCATATGATTAAAGGCTTTCGAACAATCACATGGATCAGGGATGCATAATTAAGAACGCTGGCACAGAGTATGCTTTGACTTCTTCAGTCCCGCCGGTTCCACCGGGCCGGCCTGATGGAGGCGACAATGTCTGCTCCTATGCCCAAGCTTGTACTAGAAAATCTCTCCATGGTGTTTCACACCGGCGGCAAGGAGTTCGTCGCGCTGGAGCCCGCTGATCTGGTGGTTCCCACAGGTAAGTTCATTTCGCTGATTGGCCCATCAGGCTGCGGCAAAAGCACATTGTTCAACATCATCGCCGGCCTTCAAGCGCCCAGCACAGGGCGCGTTCTGATCGATGGCCAGGACTTCACCGGTTATATCGGTCAGGTCGGTTACATGTTGCAGAAGGATCTGCTGTTACCCTGGCGTACGGTGCTTGATAATGTGTCGCTTGGCATGGAAATCAGCGGTGTGCCTATCAAGGAGGCGCGGGCGCGCGCCTTGCCGCTCATCATCAAGTATGGCCTCGCGGGCTTTGAGCATCAATATCCCTCCTCACTCTCAGGCGGCATGCGCCAGCGCGCGGCCCTGTTGCGAACGCTTCTCGTGGAGCGCGACGTTGTGCTGCTCGACGAGCCCTTCGGCGCGCTTGATGCACAGACGAAATCCCAGATGCAGGAATGGCTGCTACAGATCTTTGCCGACTTCGGCCGCACAGTGGTTTTTGTCACTCATGACGTCGAAGAGGCCGTGTTCCTATCGGACGAAATCCACGTCATGGCGAGCAGGCCCGGCCGGGTGATCGAGACCCTGCCAATCGACCTCCCGCGCCCACGTGATCGCGCTATCGTTTCAACGCCGCGCTTCGTCGCCATGAAGAAATACTGCCTCGACCTTCTCCATCTGGGCGAGCAGGAAGCCGCAGCCGCCTGACGAGCAGAGCCTGATCGGGAGACGCTTTTATGAACGCCAAGTCATCTTCTTTTCAATCCGCATTTGCGTTTGCCGGCATCAAGACAGCCTCCGGTCCCACAGCGCCCCGGCGCATAGCCAGGCGGTTGCCAGTGCGCCGCATCTGGCCCACATGGGTCTTACTCAGCGTTCAATTCGGCATCCTCGTCACTTTCGTGGCGCTTTGGGAGATCGCAGCGATGACGGGGTTCATCGATACGTTCTTCTGGTCAAAACCTTCCGCCATCGCCTCGACCATGGTGATTTTCTTTACAGAAGGAAACGCAATCACTGACATTGTCTATACCTTCCGCGCCACCATCCTTGGCTTCATACTGGGCACTACGCTTGGAGCGGTGCTTGGCATGTCCTTCTGGTGGTCGCGCAACTACGCGCTGATCATGCAGCCCTATGTCATCTGTCTTGAGTCGATCCCCAAACTTGCGCTTGCGCCCCTGATCATTCTTGTCTTCGGCATGGGCCTCTCGTCGAAGGTGGCCATCGCCACAGCGCTCACACTGGTCGTCTCGACGCTCACCGCCTACTCAGGCGTTCAGGCGGTTGATCGCGATCAGGAGAAACTCTTCTATTCCCTTGGCGCGAGCCGCTGGCAGGTTTTCACGAAGCTGGTCGCTCCCTCCTGCATTCCGTGGATCATCTCCATCCTGCGCGTGAATATCGGCCTTGCGCTCACTGGCTCTATCGTCGGCGAATTCGTCGCTTCCCAATATGGCCTGGGCCGCACCATTCTTTACGCAGGCCAGACTTACGAGATCGCCCTCGTCTGGGTCGCGGTGATCGTTCTCTCCGCTCTATCCATGATCATGTATGTGGCCGTGTCTTGGCTCGAGCGTCACCTCCAAAAGGGCATCGTTCGCTGACGCTTATCAACCTTCTCTGTCAACGCCCATCCAAGGAGAACGCCATGACCAAAGCTTTCAAGAGTCTCCTCCTCTCGACGATATTCGCTGTCTCAGTGGGCGGCCTCGCCCAGGCGCAGGAGAAGAAAACGCTGATCGTCGCTGAACCCGTTCATGGCACCGGCTACCTGCCCCTCTATGTCGCTATCGCCAAAGGTTACTTTGCGGACGCTGGCATCGACGTGAAGATCATGACCGTGGAGAGCGGCTCGGGTCATACCAATGCGGTGCTCAGCGGCCAAGCCTTCGCGTTCATCGGCGGTCCCGAGCATAACGCCTTCGCCAAGCTGAAAGGCGCTGAGCTGCGCGGCGTGGTCAATGTGGTGGATCGCGGTAATATCTATTTCACCGCGGCCAAGGGCAAAGAACCTGCGCCGGGTGAGAGCATGGCGTCCTACCTCAAGGGCAAGGGTATCGCCACAGGCATGTTTGGCGGCACGCCCAATTCCATCACGCGCTACCTGTTGAAGAAATACGACCTCGACGACAAGAAGGACGTGACGCTGCAGGAAATGCCAAACTCCGCCGTTCTGGCCGCCGTCAAGACTGGTGCAGCGCAGATCGGCGTGACCACCGAGCCCTTCCTGACCCAGGGTATCAAGCAGAACCTCTGGAGCGAGCCCTTCATCAACATTCCCAAGGAGCTTGGCCCCTACGCCTATTCGACGCTCAACATCCGCCTCGACTCCATCCAGAAGGATCCCGAGACCGTGCGGCATTTTGTTCAAGGTGTGATGAAAGGCCTTGAGTTCACCTATGCTGAACAGGAAGAAGCGGTCAAAATCGCCAAGAAGGAATTCCCGACCATGGCGGCAGACGATCTGAAGGCCACCCTCGATCGTTCCTTCGCTGACGAGATCTGGAGCAAGGACGGGCTCATTTCAGAAAAGTCTTGGGAGACCGGCGGTGCGGTCGTTTTGGCTGCAGGCGTTCTAAAGCAGCCCGTCGCCTATGGCGACATCATCGACATGCAATTTGTGAAGAGCGCCAAAACCAACTGAGCCCCTGCGGCACAAAGGAGCATCTCATGTCCGAGCCCATCTGGAACCAGTTTCTCACCGAACGCGACAAAGCGGTTTTCGCAGCGTCTGGCTATGGCGCCCGCGGCGGTTTTGGCAAACGCCCTGTCCTGCTCGTCATCGACGTCAACTACGCCTTTTGCGGCGACAAGCCCGAGCCCATACTCGAGTCAATCAAGCGCTGGCGCAACTCATGCGGCGAGGATAGTGTGCCGGCGGTCGCCGCCATTCGCTCGCTCATCGACAAGTGCCACGACAAGGGCCTGCCGGTAATCTACACCACTGGTGTGCGCCGCGACGACAATTGGGACTCCGGTTCCTGGAGCTGGAAAAATGCGCGCGGCGGCGAGCGTCCCGTGGTGCCCGTGAGCAATATCGACGGCAATGAAATTGTCGCCGAGATTGCTCCTGCGCCTCAAGACATCGTGATCCTCAAGCAAAAGCCTTCTGGCTTCTTCGGAACAAATCTGGCGTCATATCTAACGCTGCTGGGCGCCGACAGTGTCATCGTCACCGGCACGACCACGTCAGGTTGCGTGCGCGCCACTGTGCTCGACGCCTTCAGCATGAACTATCATGTGGCCATCGCCGAGGAAGGCTGCTTCGACCGATCGCAAGCTAGCCATGCGATCAACTTGTGCGACATGAACGCCAAATATGCTGACGTCTTGAAAACCGCAGAGGTGCTGGACTTCATTGATACCTTACCGGAAGATCTTTTTGATCTCCCAAAAGGAACGGCGCCAAAATGACCGAGGCTGCGGGTTCTTGAAGATTGTACCATGACGGACGACAATTGAGGCGCCCGCATCTGGTATGCGTTCCTGACTGAACGGGACAATAAGGTCTTTGAAGCCTCGGGCTTCGGCGCAAAGGCCGGATTCTGCAAGCGCCAGCGCTGCTCATCATCGATCTCAGCTATGGTCTTGCCGGCGACAAGCGCGAGCTGATCCACGATTCCATCAAACGCTGGAGCAATTCCTGTGGTGCTGAAAGCTGGGACGCCATCGATGCCATCGGTAATCTGGCTCAGGGTTTCCGTGCGAAAAAGATGCCTGTCATCTACACCACGGGCCAGAGCTCGTCGGACGGCTGGGATGTTGGCAGTTGGGCCTGGAAGAACACGCGCACGGACGAATCCCAGCCGCGTACGAAACAGAACCTCGATGCAAACGGAATTGTCGCCGAGATCGCGCCCCAGCCGCAGGATATCGTTGTCGACAAACAGAAACCCTAGGGCTTTATTGGCTCCAACATCGCCGCCTATCTAACCCTGCTAGGGACAGATGGCGTGATCGTGACGGGAAAACGACCTCGGGCTGCGTGCGCGCCACTCTGCTCGACGCCTTCAGTATGAACTATCACGTGGCTGTGGCGGATGATTGTTGTTTTAATTGTTCGCAGGCAAGTCGTGCGATCAATCTGTGTGACATGCACGCAAAATATGCAGACGCAATCCCATCATTAGACATCCTGGCCTATATCGCCACTCTTTCTACCGATCTCGTTCCCAATTTGCCGAAAGGCTTGCCGCAGATCGATAACGCTTCCATTATTTGACCCGTTGGTGATTTGAATTTGAGGTTATCGGGGTGCGGCGTTCTGGATTTGGAACTTGTCGGCTCTTGATTTGACAGTTGTAGAAAAATTTCCTGCCGAAACATAGCACACCGAAACTTCATAAACATCCTTGGCATCGCATGAGAGCAGGTAGCATACTCCCGCTGATTGACTTAACAGCACGCCTAAAGCGTGGGCAAATGCATGGCTGTCAGCGCCAATCAGTGGGGCTTGTAGAGATAGCCGACATCGTCACCATCTGTGCGGAGCGGACGGGTTTCGCTCTGCTCAACGATCTGGCCAGCCAGCGCATCAATTTCGTCTCGCTGGGTCGGCGTCCAGCTGCGCAACTTCTCCATTCCGTTAAGGAGGCCGAGGCGTAAGATCTGGGTGTTCTCGCCAATGCCAGTCAGGTCGACGGAATCCTTGCCCGCGGTGATAACGTCACCGGCGACGAGTTCGGTGGTCTTGCCTGTGTGGTCTGTGAATTCCGCTGAACCGCGAATAATGCGGTACATGGCGACTTGACCTGCCGCGAGCGCACTCGCATCGGCTTTTCCGCTCATGGTTTTTGGCAGCAGCGAATAGTCTGTCGGATCGGTCGCGATGATATGCCCGGTCACGAGTTCCCCGCTGGGCTTTTCGATTTCAAGATCGCGCAGATAGACGACTGAATTTGACCTGATCGATGTTGCTAGCGGCTTATAAAGCGCTTGAAGCGATAGGGGATCCTGGAACCAGAATTTTGCCCCGGGAGCTCGGTCATGCAGCGGATGAGACCAAGCGGTGCGTGCGGTCTCATATTCGTTGATGCTCTCTTTAGCGACGATGGTCGGATTGGGGAATGACGTGGGATCTGTGATAAAGGCTTCGATGAACTTTCCCGAATAGCCCAGGATCATTGAGTCCGGTACGACCGATTGCGGGGTTTTCAAATTCTCTTCCGTCGACATGCCTGACCATGTGTAAAATAGCTGGCGATGCACGATGGCGCTTTGCAACATCACGGCGCCAGGGCCAACGTAGAAGACGCTGCCGTCGTAGTCGAAAGCGAAGGCGCCCGATGTGACGAGCACGAGTTGGAAGCCGCCGGGCGGCAAATGCAGATGGAAGTCCGTCGGCCCCGTATCCTCGCGATAGATTGGCAGGTTCGTCGCCACCTCGTGCAGCAGGAAGGATTCATGGTTGGCGTGAAAGCCATTGTCTGCCCTGCTGTATAGAGCCTGCGGACGATAGGTCGCCTTGTAGGTCGTGTCTTTCTGCCGGTCGATCGCCACGAACTTTTGCTTGTTCAGGCGAATGGGATCGCCATTCGGGTGGATTAGGCCCGACAGGTTGGAGGCGTTCATTGCGTCTTTCATTCTCAAACTCCCTAACCAAGGAATTGAGCCGAAAACTTTCGGCAGCCCGGGAGCTAACCTCACGCGCCAGAGATTAAAATTGTGCGGCGCACAAATCTATTTCGCAACCCCAAATAATAAGCAAAAACTACTCTTTGATGGCGTTTTTTTGGGCCGTCCCAGTGGTCAGAACTCCACTTCCAACTCTTCAATTTCCTCAACTTCGAGTTTGGCGTCAGCGATCCATTCCGCCACTGCTGGATGCGCGAGCACGCGCTGCACATAAGCCGCGCAGTCTGCATCAATCTTGACGTCATAAGTCATAAAGCGGGTGGCGACCGGCGCGTACATCGCATCGGCGAGGCAGAAGCTTTTGCCAAAGAGGTAGGGCCCACCATAAGTCGTTAGGCATTCGCGCCAGATTGCGATGATGCGTTCAATATCAGCCTGCGCCTTGGACCAGATCTTGAAGTTTGGAAAGTGCGCCTTGATATTCATCGGCAAAGCCGAGCGCATGGCGGTGAAGCCCGAGTGCATTTCGCCGCAGATGGCGCGGCAATGGGCGCGCTGCAAGCGGTCCACTGGAAGAAGTCCCGGATTTGGGGCGATTTCGTTTAGAAATTCGCCCACCGCCAAGGTGTCCCAAACCTTGATTCCTTCAAAGGTGAGGCACGGCACGAGGATCGATGGCGAAAGCAGCAGAATTTCCGCGCGTGCGTCGGCATCCCCCGGTTTCGTCAACAATTCCTCAAATTCGATCCCCGCAAGTCTAGCCATCAGCCAGCCACGCATGGACCAGGAGGAGTAATTCTTGCTGCTGATCGTCAGTGTCGTCGCGGCCATTTTGCTCGCTACCTTTCCGATAAATTCAAAAGCGTCAAGCAAGCGGCGTGCCATGGCACATTGCTTGCTTGGTGATGTCCATCGTGGTCAGGCTAGGTTCATTGGATGATCTACAATGCGTATCAGGCCTTTACTGATGTCTCCCATCCGGTGCGTCTGCTTGCCTCTAGTGCGGACAGGCTGCTCAATGTCTGGAGCACGACATCTTTTGCGTCGCCGATGCAACGCATGGCGGCCTGGTGCGAAGTCGTAGCGCTTGCAGGCTTCACGCACGCCCGGCCAGACTATGAAATTCCCTTCGTCGAGATCGATGGTCAGCGCTTCTGGGTGGATGAGCAAGTCGTGCTTTCGCAGCCATTCGGGGACTTGCTGCGATTTCGCCGCGAAGGACTTTTGGATGCGCCGAAGGTCCTGCTGATCGCGCCAATGTCGGGGCATTACGCGACTCTGTTGCGCGGAACCATTCGCACGCTCTTGCGCGATTTTGACGTCTATGTGTCCGACTGGAAGAACGTCCGCAACATTCCACTTTCAGCTGGCGACTTCGGACTGGACGACTATATTCAGTACATGATCGACTTCATCAAGTTCATGGGTCCGCAGACCCATGTGGTAGCGGTCTGTCAGCCAACAGTGGCCGCGCTCGCCGCCACGGCCGTCATGGCTCAGGATAAGGATAACAACCAGCCGGCGAGTCTCACGCTGATGGCAGGTCCAATCGACGTTCGCGTCAATCCAACGAAGGTCAATGACCTCGCTAATGAGCATCCGATCTCTTGGTTCAAGGAAAAGTTGATTGGAACCATTCCATCGCCACTTGGTGGGACAGGGCGGCGCGTTTATCCCGGCTTTCTTCAACTCTCCGCATTCATGAGCATGAATCTTGAGCGGCACCAGAAGAGCTTTGTGGACCTGTACAGACTGCGCGTTGACGGCGAGCATGCGAAGGCGGATGCGATCCGCGATTTTTATCAGGAATATTTCGCAATCATGGATCTGGCCGAAACCTTCTATCTCCAGACGGTCGAGGAGGTTTTCCAGAAAGCGTCGCTTCCTCAGGGTAAGTTGATGTTCAAAGGCTCTGCTGTCGATCCCAAGGCCATTCGCAAGACGTTTCTGCTGACAGTTGAAGGCGAGCGCGACGACATCTGCGCCGTCGGTCAGACGCTTGCTGCTCAGGATCTATGTTCGGGTTTGCGTCCCTATATGAAGTCCCATCACTTGCAGCCGGGCGTCGGCCATTACGGTGTCTTCAATGGCAAGAAATGGGAAGCGCAGATATATCCCGTTGTGCGCAATCACATCCAGTCCAGCATGTGAAATCTCCTGATCTCCCGGGTTGGGCTTACTGTGGGGGCTCTGCGGCCACCAGGCGCTATTTTCGGTTAGGGGCAATCGGGCAGCTTGGCGGGGTCCACCCGGATTTCCAGACCGTTTGCGGCGTGAAGGGCCCAATTCTGTGGCTATTTCCTTCACTTTGTAGGACTCCCCTTATTTTCGTCGGATTTTTCCGCTCGCCGCGGCTTTCCCCAGTCATTAGATTCATGTCTGCGTCATCAGATTTGCGCCCATCGACCTTTGCGAGGCTGGACCCTATAAGGGTTAGCCATTAGCCTTGGCGATAACACGAAAATTGAAAAGTACAGGCAGGAAACCGGATGCGCTCAACCTCTTTATCCCGTCGGCAGTTCACGGCCGCGACAATGTTTGCCTCCAGCGGCTTTTTGCCGAAGTCTGAAGCTTTTGCGCAGGCGCAATATCCGAGCAAGCCAATTAGGGTGTTTCTTCCCTTCGCTGCCGGTGGCATCGGGGACATAACCTTTCGGCTGGTGACGGGCAAGGTCTCCGAGCGCACGGCGATGCAGTTCGTCATCGAGAATAGGCCGGGGGCAGGGGGCATCACCTCGGCGCTGGCTGGCAAGACGTCGCAGGCGGACGGCTATACGCTGGTGCAGGTCGGCAATAGCTACGCTGTGAGCGCATCGCTTTTCGCTTCTCTTCCCTACGACATCGTTAAGGATTTCTCCGCCGTCTCCACCCTCGCGCAGTTCGATATGCTCATCGCGACGAAGGCGTCGAGCGAGATCAATTCTATCGCGCGGCTGCGGGAAATCGATAAGGCCAATCCGCAGAGGCTCAATTTCGGCGCAATCTCCGCTGGAAGCACCCAGAACATCGCTGCCGAAATGTTCAAGGCTATGATCGGGAGCAATGCGCCGGTGGTGCCATTCAAGAGTTCGCCGGAATTGATCGCGGCGGTGCAGCGTGGAGACGTGGACGTAGGCTTCGATTACCTCGCTGCTTTTTCTTCCGCTCTGGCTTCAAACGAAATCAAGTTCCTCGCATCCGCTGGCGAGGTTCGCAGCGCTCTCACCCCTGATACGCCCACTGCGATCGAAAGCGGATTGCCGGGATTTGTCGTAACGTCGTGGAACGGCGTCGCCGCGCCT
Source organism: Beijerinckiaceae bacterium (assembly GCA_947372795.1). Taxonomy (GTDB): domain Bacteria; phylum Pseudomonadota; class Alphaproteobacteria; order Rhizobiales; family Beijerinckiaceae; genus Terripilifer. The sequence goes on along the minus strand of CANBVC010000011.1, from coordinate 851 downwards.
GCGGGCACTCCGAAAGAGATCGTGGCTCTACTCAATCGCGAAATTTCGATTGTGCTGCAACTCCCCGAAATTCAGGAACGCTTCCGGGTTCTTGGCATGGAGGCCGCCGTCAGCTCGCCTGAAGGCATGGCCGAACGTCTTCAATCGGATGTCGGTCGTTGGCGCGGCATCATCACGAAACTTGGTTTGCATCAATGAACCCGCGGTTGATCAGTGTGCGAGCCGTGAGGTCTTGAGCCTGATCAATGCGCCGTCCGCCTGAAGGCGGATTGATCGGAACATAACGATCCGGTGTCCATTCGCTGGACGTAGAAGGAACTGGAAGAAACGATGCAAACGCGCGCCGATGGCAAAAAAAAGCGCCAGATGAAGCTCTCGCTCTTCATGACGGGAGATGGCAACTATCATATGGCTGGCTGGCGCCTTCCAGGCTCTGATTGCGATGCAGGGCAGAACATTCAGCGCTGGATCGATACGGCCCAAGCGCTTGAGCGCGCCAAGATCCACATGCTCTTCATCGCCGACGCCGCGAGCCCTCCGGGCACCGATGATCTTGAGACTTTGAGCCTCACGGCGCGCATTGATCGCATGGATCCCGTTCCGATCCTGTCGGCAGTGGCCATGATGACCACGCACCTTGGTCTCGCTTCCACTATGTCGACGACTTATCTTGAGCCTTACAATCTGGCCCGCACCGTCGCCTCGCTCGACCATGTGTCTGGCGGCCGCGCCGCATGGAACATCGTGACTGGCAGCAACAAGGACGATGCCCTGCAATTTAGTCGGGAGTCGCACGCGCCGCACGCCGAACGTTATGCGCGCGCCGAGGAGTTCGTCGATGTCGTGCGCGG
>CANBVC010000010.1 GCA_947372795.1 Beijerinckiaceae bacterium | reverse complement strand
GCAGGATCCTTGAAGCTCGCCTCCAGCGTTGCCACAAGGTCGATATGGGGCCCAAAGGCCTCCAGCCGGTCTATCGTCAGGGTTCCGGCTTGCGACGAGAAACGGGCGGAGACGCGGCCTCGCTCCACCGGCATCAGGAACTCGCCTGCGCGCTCCGGGCCAAAGACAGACCCGGGCAAGGTCGCAAACTCGATACGCCAAACCTCGCCCGGCGTCGCAGGCGGCGTCACGGTTCCAGACGCTGCGATATGCGAGGCCCCGCCACGCCACTCGACGCCCTCAAGAACGAAACGCTGGGCGGCTGGATCAAACCGCACTCCGCCCCGCAGGGAGTCGACCAGAAAAGGCACGTGGTCCGGATCCTTAAGGCGGACGTAGCCTGAGCCAAAAGCGAAAGAGCCGCTTGAGGCGCCAAGCCGCCCGTCGCCCCCCATCGACAGCCTCACCTTGAAGGACAGGGGCATATCAAAGTCAAAATCGGGTGCGCGCAATCCCCCGATCAGCGCCAGTTCATCGAAGGTCAGATCGCTTACTTCGACATCGAGCGTATGATCGCCGCTGGTGCGCGCATCGATGCGCCAGCGGCCGTTCGGGCCCCGCGCGGAAAGGCCAAGATGGGCGGCGGAGCGGCTCTTGTCGAAACTGAATTCGAGACCCTCGAAATTCAAGGCGCGTCCGGTCACCTGATCCTCGAAGGCGAGTTTGCCTCGCGCCACGCCGACATGTTTGACCGCGCCCAGAAGGGCGTTGCGGCTGGTGGCTGCATCCATGACAGCGCCAAGCGCCTCTGCCATGACCTGCATCACGACGGTTTTCGGCTGGGCAGGCGTTGCAGGATCTGCGCTCTCGCCCGAAAGCCGCGCAGGCCCCCGGAGCAATACAGAATCATTTCCCGCCGAGACCGACACCGATCCGTCGGGCTGGACGGAAAGCCGCACATCCAAATCAAAGAGTTCGAGCCGAGAGGGCGCGATCTCTCCGATCAGCAGCGCAGGAAGGTGCACCAGAACCTCAGCGCGCGGCGCCGTAAGCACCGTGCGGCCGCCGGGATCGGTCACAATGAGATTGGTGACGCTGACACCTGGTCCCCGGCTTCCATTCTCGATGGCCGCATCGGAAAAGCGGAAGCTGTAGCCCTCGCCAAGCCGTTGATCGAGCGCGCTTTCTATGCGTGACTTGAACGCATCCAGCGAAATCGGGCCCTGACTGAGACGGGATATAAGAAAACCAGCGCAAACCGCGCCAATGAATGCGAGTCCGGCCACGACATAGGTCAGGGCCATCAGGGCGCGAAAGAGACGCCCGCGCGGGGGGCGTTGAAGACGCACGCCATCTGCGCTGCGCTGCGCATAGCGCCCGCGCAGCTTCGCCAGCGTCGTTTCCCGCTGCTTATGATGCGTCTCGTCCACCAAAAGTCTGGAACCTTCTCCAGCGGCATTGCCAATGCCTGCAATGATTCGGCAAAGTACAGCTTCTTATGGCGGCTGACATCCAGATGGGACAGCAGCTCTCAAGCCAAATGACGATTGAATGGGACGAAAGGAAGGCGCGATGTCAAACATACCTGCGGCGGGGACCAAGGCCCCCGAATTCGACCTTCCCACCGATGGCGGGGGCAAGCTGAGCCTTAAGGCCCTCAAGGGAAAGAAGGTCGTCCTCTATTTCTATCCCAAGGACGACACGTCCGGCTGCACCCGGGAGGCGATCGACTTCAACGGACTGAAGGCCGAATTCGAAACCGCTGGCGCCGTGGTTGTAGGCGTTTCTCCGGATACGCCTGCAAGTCACGATAAATTCAAGAAAAAACATGCACTCGACTTTCCCCTCATCGCCGATGTCGAGAAGACCATGCTGGAGGCCTATGGCGTCTGGGTGGAGAAGAGCATGTATGGCCGCAAATACATGGGCGTGGAGCGGACAACCCTGCTCATCGACGCTGAGGGTAAGGTGGCGAGAGTCTGGAACAAGGTGAAAGTGCCCGGCCATACCCAGGAGGTTCTGACGGCGGCGCTTGCGCTCAGCTAAGCTCGAGCAATATTTCCTTTTATTTAACCTTAGTTGCAAATAGTGTGAGGAAAATTTCATGGAGTTTTCCTCCCATGCCTGCAACCCAATGGCTCAGACAAAGGTTCGCCAGGAGCCCTATCGAGGCATGCCTGATCGCCTTCGCCATGGCGGCCGCCCTAATGACCAGCGCGGGACTGCTTTATTGGGGCGTTTTCCGCGACGACGTGCTTGAGGCGCAACTGCGTCGAACCTCAGAAATGCAGCAAGCCTATGAGGATCGTGTCGCGTCTCTGCGCGCTCAGGTGGACAGGCTGATCAGTCGACAACTGCTCGATCAGACCACCATCGAGGGGCGCATGCGGGAGCTGTTGTCGCGGCAGGCGCTGCTCGAGTCCCGCTCCGCGACGATCGCGGCCCTCGCCGATCAAATCGGCGCAGGCGCGGATACGACATCCACAATCGCCCAGACGCCTCCCGCCTCAGCATCCCCCCTTAAGCCCCCATCGCGGCAGGCGATGCCCTCGGAAGCCTCAGCCTACGCCACAGAACGAGACCCGGCTGCGGCCCCGTCCGCACGCTCCGGGCCCACGGAGAAGCCGCGTCCTATCACTATGGAGCTGCGCTCCAGCCTCGACAGCCCTTCTCCCGTCTCAAAGGAGAGCGCCGAGAGCACCGGCGCTCCCATGACCGCTCGACTCAGCGCCATTGGGCGCGATCTCGAGCATATCGAAAGAGAACAGGTGCAAGCGGTGGCGCGCATAGGTTCATCGGCAAAGCGGAAGGCCGCCCGGCTAAGCGCCATCATCAGGGAAGTCGGATTATCCACCGAAAGGCTCGCGCCGAAAGAGAACGCGGTTGGCGGCCCATTTGAGCCTCTTAAGGCGGGCCCCGGCGGCTCGCAATTCGACATGGAAATAAGCCGCATCTCCGCCGACTATCAGGCTGCGGGCCGCCTCATGCAGATCGTGCCAGGCCTGCCGTTGCGGCGACCGCTCGCAGGTCGCCCGGACATCACCTCCGGCTATGGCCCGCGCATGGACCCTTTCATGGGGCGCATGGCGCTCCATACGGGCCTCGACCTGCGCGAGGAGGCAGGCGCGCTCGTGCGGGCCACAGGGGGCGGCAAGGTGATTTCGGCTGGATGGAGCGGCGGCTACGGCAATATGGTCGAGATCGATCATGGCAATGACCTCGTCACCCGCTACGGCCACCTGTCCTCCATCAGCGTGACCGAAGGAAAGGTCGTGGCGCCGGGCGCCATCCTCGGACGCGTCGGCACAACGGGCCGCTCCACGAGCGCGCATCTTCATTACGAAGTGCGGGTAGACGGCGAGGCGGTCGACCCCGGCCGCTTTCTGCGCGCGAGCGACAGGATGGCTGAGTTGAATTGAGGGGCGGCCTAAACCGCCCCGCCATTCGCTTACTCGACGTCTTCGACACTCTCAGGCCCGCCGCCATAGACGCGCTGGGCGAGAGACGCCTGCATGAACTTATCGAGATCCCCGTCGAGCACATCGGCAGGCGTGCCCGAGACGACGCCGGTGCGCAGGTCCTTCACCATCTGGTAGGGCTGCAAGACATAGCTGCGGATCTGATGTCCCCAGCCGATCTCCTTCTTCGACTCCGCCGTCTTGTTGGCCGCCGCCTCGCGGATTTCGAGTTCGCGCTCATACAGGCGCGCGCGCAGCATGTTCCACGCGGTGGCGCGGTTCTTGTGCTGGGAGCGCTCCGATTGACAGGCCACCACGATTCCGGTGGGGACGTGGGTGATGCGCACCGCCGAATCCGTCTTGTTGACGTGCTGCCCGCCCGCGCCCGAGGCCCGGTAGGTGTCGATACGGCAATCGCTTTCGTTGATATCGATGATGATGCGGTCATCGACGGAGGGATAAACCCAGACCGAGGCGAAACTGGTATGGCGCCGGGCATTGGAATCGAACGGCGAGATGCGCACGAGGCGATGCACGCCCGACTCGCTCTTCATCCAGCCATGGGCGTTGTGCCCCTTCACCAGCAAGGTGGCGGACTTGATGCCCGCCTCTTCGCCCGAAGTCTCTTCGATCAGCTCGACTGAGAATTTCCGACGCTCGGCCCAGCGCGTATACATGCGCTCCAGCATCCGCGCCCAGTCGCAGCTTTCGGTGCCGCCGGCGCCCGAGTGAACTTCGATGAATGTGTCGTTGGCGTCGGCCTCGCCCGAAAGCAGGGTCTCGATCTGCCGGGTCTCGCCTTCAGCCTTGAGCGCCTTGAGGATCTCGACGCCCTCCTGCTCAGTAGCCTCGTCACCTTCAGCCTCGCCAAGCTCAACGAGCGTGGTCGCGTCATCGAGTTCGCGCTCAAGGCGGCTCAAAGCGCCAAGACGCTCCTCAAGATCCGTACGCTCACGCATGATTTTCTGCGCGGCGTCGGCGTCGTTCCACAAATCGGGGTCTTCGACCTTGGCGTTCAGTTCGGCAAGACGTCGCGTTGAAGTATCGACGTCAAAGATGCCTCCTCAGCAGTCCCGCGGACTGCTTGATCTGATCGACTAGCGCTTGTGCTTCGGCGCGCATTGCTTCTCTCTTTCAAATGAAAGGCGCGCCCCGCGGACGCGCCTTCGATGGCGGGAAAATAGAGGGCGGACTGGCCTGTGTAAACAGGCCTAGTAGAGCCCGCCCGGGGCCGGGGCCGCGCCCACATTCGCATTGGCGGGATCAAAGGTGGCGGAACCATCAGGCGGCGCCGTGCCAGGCTTGAAGGCCTCAAGAATCGACCCTTGCCCGCTGGAGCGCGCGCCAGACTTGGGGTCGATTGAGATGAGCTTGATGCCCGGCGGCACGCGGAAGGGCGTGTCGGGTTTGTCCTTGAGCGCAAGCTTCATGAAGTCGCGGAAGATGGGCGCCGCATAGACGCCGGCCGTGGCCGTATCGCCCAGCGAACGCGGGCGGTCGTAGCCCATGAAAACGCCAACCGCCAGATCAGGCGCAAAGCCGACGAACCAGACGTCCTTGGAATCATTGGTGGTGCCGGTCTTGCCAGCAAGGTGTTTGCCCACCTCACGGATGACCGTCGCAGTGCCGCGCGTCACGACCCCTTCCATGATCGAAGTGATCTGATAGGCGGTCAGCGGATCGAGCACCTGCTCGCTTTTGTCAATCAGGCGCGGTTCGGGCTGACCGGCCCATTGCGGCGCGTCGCAGCCTTCGCAGGTGCGCTCGTCATGGCGGTAGAGCGTGTGGCCCCAGCGATCCTGAATACGGTCGATCAAGGTCGGCTTGATGCGCTTGCCGCCATTGGCGAGCATGGAATAGGCGGAGGTCATGCGCATCACCGTCGTCTCGCCAGCGCCCAGCGACATTGCGAGTACGGGCAGCATGTCGTCGTAAACGCCAAAACGCTTTGCATATTCGGCGATCACGGGCATGCCGATGTCCTTCGCCAGACGCACGGTCATCTGGTTTTTGGAATGCTCAATGCCATAGCGCAACGTATGGGGCGCGGCGTTGACGACGCCGCCATAGTTCTCCGGGCGCCAGATTTCGCCATTGCCCAAGTCGATTTCGATGGGCGCGTCGAGCACGAGGGAGGACGGCGTATAGCCATTGTCGAGCGCGGTTGCGTAGACGATCGGCTTGAAGGACGAGCCGGGCTGACGGAAAGCCTGCGTCGCGCGATTGAACTCCGACTGGTCGAAGGAGAACCCGCCGACCATGGCGAGCACACGCCCCGTATATGGGTCCATGGCGACGATGCTGCCAGCGATGTCGGGAATCTGGCGCAGTCGATATTGCCCCGGCTTGCCATCGGCGGGCTCCGCATAAATCACGTCGCCGACCTGCAGCGCCTGTTTCACGGTCGCTTTTTTCGTCCAGCGCAGGCCATCCATCGGCAGAACGCCGGTTTCGCGGTCGCGGCTCACCTCGCCCGATTTTTCACGAGGGGGCTGCAGGCCGATGCGCGCGGCTGTGTCCGTGGCGTCGAGCACCACCGCGAGGCGCCAGGGCCGCACGTCGCCCAAAGCCGGCACTTCGGCCAGCGCCACGCCCCAGTCCTGCGTCACATTGATGTTGCGCATGGCGCCGCGGAACCCGTGGGCCTCGTCGAAGCGCACAAGGCCATCGACCAGCGCCTTTCGGGCCATCAGCTGCAGTTTCGGATCAAGCGTCGTGCGCACCGAAAGGCCGCCTTCGTAAAGCTTTTTCTCGCCGTATTTTTCGGAAAGCTCGCGACGCACCTCTTCAGCAAAGTAACCAGCGGCATAGCTGTTTGGTGACATGACGCGCGGATTGACGCCAAGAGGCTCCGCCTTGGCCTTGTCGGCCACAGCGCGCGCCACATAACCATTCTCAACCATGCGGTCGATCACGTAATTGCGACGCGCAACGGCCTTATCGCGATTACGGAAGGGGTGCAGATCACTTGGCGCCTTGGGCAGCGCTGCGAGATAGGCGGCTTCGGCAAGGGTCAGTTCGTTGACCGAGCGGCCATAGTAATTCAGCGCCGAGGCGGCGATGCCATAATTGCCCAGACCCAGATAGATTTCGTTCAGATAGAGTTCGAGGATACGCTCTTTCGAATAAGCGGCCTCGATGCGGAAGCTGAGCAGCATTTCGCGGATTTTGCGATCGAAAGTGCGCTCATTGGTCAGAAGAAAATTCTTGGCGACCTGCTGAGTGATGGTGGAGGCGCCCTGCACACGCTTGCCGCCCTGAAGGAGGATCAAACCCGCGCGAGCGATACCCTCAGGATCGATGCCGCCATGGGTGTAGAAATTCTTGTCTTCGGCCGACAAGAAAGCCTGCTTCACCATGGGGGGAATGGCGGAGCTGGGCAGATAGAGCCTGCGCTCCCTCGCGTATTCGGCCAGGATCGAGCCGTCGCCGGCATGAACGCGGGTCATCACCGGGGGCTCGTACTTCTGCAACTGGGCGGTATCGGGCAGATCCTGCTGATAATGCCACAAAAGCAGGGCGAACGACGCCGACCCCAGCACGAAGACGATCGCGCCGGTGGCGAAAAGAAAGCCCAATAACCTTGCGAGCAGCCGCATGAAGACATCACCTTTTCCAGACGCCGCCCCTGCCTTCGCAACGCGAAAGCGACAGAGACTGGCGAACGGACCTTAAACCCGCTGTCTAGCAGCCTGATGAATGAGTCGCCAGCGATCCGGATGTCACGGGTGCGCCTCGGCGATGCTTATTGATCGCGGGATTTTGTGTCGCTTTCGGGGCGAAGGCGCGGTCAGGCCGTGGTCCGAACGGTCAACGAGGACTCGCAGACGCCCGGGGCGGGGCGAGCACACCGAAAGGGTCGCCTCCGGCTGCGGTCCGACCGCCCTCGCCCCGGGCCTGAAAGAAGCCCTCGACGGCGCGCGCCACGACGGCGCTGGCCTTTTCACGCCATGCCGGCGCCTTGAGCGCCGCCAGATCCCGGTCGCTGGACAAATATCCGACCTCCAGCAGCACCGAGGGCACATCGTGGGCCCGCAGCACCCTGAATCCCGCGAAACGATGAGGGTTCTTGTTGAGGGAGCCGATGTCCTTCCAGTAGCCGACCAGCGTGCGCGCAAAGACATTGCTGTAGGCGCGGGTCTCGCGCCGGGTCAGGTCGACGAGAATGTCGGATACGTCGCTCTGGTCCTCGCGCCCGTCGAGACCGGCGGCTTGATCAGCCTGATTTTCCTTCTCGGCCACCCGCGCCGCCTCGGCGTCGGAAGCCTTGTCGGAAGCTGTGTAGACCGTAGCTCCTGATACGCTGTGGTCATCTGTCAGCGTGTCGGCGTGAATGGAGATGAAGAGCGAGGCCCCCGCGGCCCTAGCCCGACGCACGCGTTCGCCAAGGGAAATGAAGATGTCACTATCGCGGGTCATGGACACCCGCACCTTCTTGCCCGCCTCCAGCCGTGCGGCGAGCGCCTTGGCGAATTCGAATACGATATCCTTTTCGAGAGCGCCTGATGCGCCAAGCGCGCCAGTGTCGATACCGCCATGCCCGGGGTCGAGCACCACAATGGGCAGTCCCCCTTCGCTCTGGGGCGCCGGGGACGGGGCGGGCTGCGCGATGCTGGTGCGCTCACGCCCAGCAATAGCGGCTGCGGCAAGAAAGCTCGCCCGGTCAGTTTTCGCCAGTTCGATCACGAGCCGCGCACCGCGCCCATCGGCGCCCGGCTCGCTCATGGTGCGCAGAACCTTCGCAGGTCCGGCGAGATCGATCACGATGCGCGACCTGCCGACAGAGACAAGGCCGAAGCGGAAAGAGGACACGAGGCCATCGAGCCCCGGCGCCTTGGCGCCCTTTGCGGGCTTGCGGACCGAGGAAGCCTTACCCGCCACCTGGAGGCCGCGAGCCGGATCAATCTGGAAGTTAACCTCGGGAAGATCGACGATGACCCGATCCGGGTCCGCCAAAACATGAGCCTTCGCCACCACCGAGGATGTGAGGTCAAAGACAAGCCGAGAGATTTCGCCCGCGCTCTCCAACGTGAAACCGTCGACGACCGGCACATCAGCGACAGGAGCGACTGGATTCGGCTGAGTGCGCGTCTGCGCGAATGAGGGCGTAGACAGCACGACGGCCACGCAAACAAGCGCGCGATGCAGAATGGACCAGCGCCACCCTGATCCCGATCTTACGCCCATCGCCATCAGGCGCCCTCTTAACCGCGTGGAATCACGCTGTGCCCTTCTAGGCGATAGGCGCACAGTCGTTAACACCGCGTAAGAAGGGAATGAACGCCAATCAGGCGACGTTGCGCTTGTGCAACAAAAAACCCGGCGCAAGAGGACCTGCGCCGGGGGGAATTTTATCGGGAACGAATATTACTTCGTGGGAACCGAAGCGATCGTCTTCAGGATCTGCGAGGCGATGGCGTAGGGGTCGCCCTGCGAATTGGGACGGCGATCTTCGAGATAGCCCTTGTAGTTGTTGTTCACGAAGCTGTGGGGAACGCGGATCGACGCGCCGCGATCAGCCACGCCCCAGCTGAACTGGTCAATCGACTGCGTTTCATGCTTGCCGGTGAGGCGCATGTGATTGTCGGGACCATAGACCGCGATATGATCAGCGCAGGCTGCTTCGAAGGCGCCCATGAGCGCTTCGAAATAGGCCTTGCCGCCGACTTCGCGCAGATGGGTGGTCGAGAAGTTCGCGTGCATGCCCGAGCCGTTCCAGTCGGTGTCGCCGAGCGGCTTGCAGTGGAACTCGATGTCGACGCCATACTTCTCCGTGAGACGCAGCAAGATGTAGCGCGCGATCCAGACTTCGTCAGCGGCGCGCTTGGAGCCCTTGCCGAAAATCTGGAATTCCCACTGGCCCTTCGCCACTTCGGCGTTGATGCCTTCATGGTTGATGCCAGCGGCGAGGCAGAGATCGAGATGCTCCTCAACGATCTGACGAGCGATATCGCCCACGTTCTTGTAGCCGACGCCGGTGTAGTAAGGACCCTGCGGCGCGGGATAACCATTCTCGGGGAAGCCCAGAGGACGGCCGTCCTGATAGAAGAAATATTCCTGCTCGAAGCCGAACCAGGCGCCGGGATCGTCGAGGATGGTGGCGCGTGAGTTGCTCGCATGCGGCGTCTTGCCGTCGGGCATCATCACTTCGCACATGACAAGAACGCCGTTGGTGCGGGTGCTGTCAGGATAGACCGAGACGGGCTTCAGAACGCAGTCGGAGCTGCGACCCTCGGCCTGCAAGGTCGAACTGCCGTCGAAACCCCAGAGCGGAAGCTGCTCAAGCGTCGGAAAGTGATCAAATTCCTTGATCTGCGTTTTGCTGCGCAGGTTCGGAACGGGCGTATATCCATCGAGCCAAATATACTCGAGCTTGTACTTCGTCATCGAGACCCCTCTTTAGGTTCATGCGCGTATTCGGTGGAAGCCCCGACGCAACCACCCGCATCATCGCAGCTGAAGCAAACTCCATACCAAAACCACTCGCAGGGAACGCAGCGCTTTGGCTGGGGTCGTTGACGAAATATGAACATCCTGCCTTTCTAAAGGGCGCCACTGCGCGCAATTAGCCCAATTTGCATAAATTTTAATCAAATAAACGGGTCCGGGCCCTAGGGCGCCTACCTCGCGGGGTTCCATTAATCTATGGCGTGAGGACGCAAAATTGATTACTCAAGTTGTCCAGAGCTCAAAGAAGCTTTCGACAAGGGGGATTTTAAAATGTTCACACGCCGTCGATTCGTTCAGGCCGCAACCGCAACAACCGCCCTCACGCCCTTTCTGACAAGCGCAGCAACGGCCGACGCCTATCCCGATCGCGAAATTCACTCGATTGGCATGTTTCCGGCCGGCTCGGGCGCGGATGTCATGGTCCGCTACTTTTCCAACAGACTGAGTGAAATGGCTGGCAAACCGGTCATTGTGGACAATAAGGCTGGCGCATTCGGCAATATCGCCACGTCCTTTGTCGCGCGCGCCAAGCCTGACGGCTATACGATCTATATCGCGCCGGGAAGTTCGGTTCTCGCCGCCGCGCCCTCTTTGTTCAACCAGCTGAGTTACGACCCCATAAACGATTTCGAACATATCACCACGCTGTTCAAGGTGAGCTTCATCCAGATCGTGGCGGGCAGCAGCCCCTACAAAACCGTCGCAGATCTGACCAAAGCCCTGAAGGAAAAGGGCGCCAGTGGATCTTATGGTTCTTTGGCAAATACGGGACTGGTCAGCAGCGAGCTCTATAAGAAGGCCTTTGGATTGAACACCGTCGAGGTGAAATACAAGGAAGTTCAGAGCATGATCATCGACCTCGTAAACGGGGTCACCGATTTTTGCCACATCGATCCCACAAGCGTGTTGGGTCAGTTGCAGGATGGGAGCGTGCGCGCCATCTCTACCTCGTCCAGCCAGCGCATCAGCGCCCTGCCCGACGTGCCGAGCGCAGCGGAAGCTGGAATCGCAGATCTTGATCTGGTGGCCTGGTGGTCGGTGCATGCGCCCAAGGGCACGCCAAAGCCGATCCTCGACCAGCTTGAAACCTGGTTCAACAAGCTCGCCCGTGACGACGCGGCCGCCAAGTGGCTCGCCACGATCGGCTGCGACCCCTACCCGGGCGACGGGAAACTGGTGCGCCAGCTGCTCGAAAAAGACATCAAGGCTTGGGAAGGCTACGTAAAACTCGCCAATATTCCCAAGATTGGTTGAGGCGCGTCAATAAAAGCGCGGACCCTACAATCTTGAGGGAGCGCTCGGGACTGAGCGCTCTTTCTTCGCCTGAGCAGGCCAAAATCGAGAAGCAATAAACAAAGAGGATCGAAGATGAGAGACGAACCCACCAGCTACAAACCTGCTTCCATCAGCCAGGAAGAGTGGGACCTGCGCGTCGATCTTGCCGCCTGTTACCGCCTCGTCGATCACTACGGCATGTGCGACCTGCACCTGAATCATATCTCAGCGCGCGTGCCCGGCGATGATGAGCATTTCCTCATCAACCCCTTCGGCATGATGTATGAGGAGATCACTGCGTCATCGCTCATCAAGATCGATCTGACCGGAAACATCATCACAAACAGTAACCCGCAATATGGCGTCAATCTGCCGGGCTATGTCATTCACAGCGCCATCCACGCCGCGCGCCACGACGCCAAATGCGTGCTGCATACGCATACGCCCGCCGGCATGGCGGTCTCCACACTGAAGTGCGGCTTGCTGCCGATCACCCAGACCGCGCTGCGCTGGGGCAAGATCGCCTATCACGACTTTGAAGGCGTCGTTGTGGATCTCGACGAACAAAAGCGCCTTGTTGAGCATTTCGGCGACGCGGAAGTCATGATCCTGCGCAACCATGGCCTGCTCGCAGTCGGTGGGACCATCCCCGAGGCTTTCAGCAATATTTTCCGCCTAGAGCGGGCATGTCAGACGCAGCTTCTAGCCATGGCCTGCAATTCGGAGATGATCATTCCCTCCGCCGAGATTATCCAGCGGTCCGCCGCGCAATTGCGGATGTCAGCGTCGCCTGACGCCAAAGGCGTACGCCGTCCGCAGGGGGCGCAGGAGTGGCCAGCCCTGAAGCGGATGCTTGATCGCCGTGACCCCTCCTACAAGACCTGAGGCGGAGATCAGGGGTTGACCTCGATGAACCCCGATCTTCGACAGGCGCCAGCAGCTTCATCGACAAGGAGGCCAAGCGCTACGGATTAGGCTGCGGGTGGAGCCTGCACGTCCCATTGGACAAGCGCGTTGCGGCCAGCATCGGTAAGTGAATACACGCCCCGCTCCACACGCTGGAACCAGCCATAAACATTATGGAGCAAAATCTTGGGCGCGTCGGGCGCAGACGTCTTGAGATCTTTCGGTTTCTGCGGCGCCTGCGTCATCGCGGCGGCGCAAATCAGGGCCTGTTGGCGATAAGCTGTCATGATCGGCAAGCGTGTGCTGCCGCCCGAGGTCGGATCGCCCCGGCGTCGGCGATGCTCATCAGCCAGCTTCGACTTGCGTTTGGCGTCATGGCGCGGCGTCCATTTTACAGGTTCAACCAGCACTTCGACTCGCCCAGACTGGAAGACGCTCAACAATCCGAACCCGCAAAGCCGGCACAGCTTCAGCACCCGCGGATCGCTCTCGCGACCCCGACCGCGAATGGAGGCGCGCACCGCGAGCCAGACTTCATCGGATGCGGCCACGCGGTCAACGCCCTGCAAAACTAGCTCCAGATTAAATGAGAGCTTGAGTTCACAAATGATCAGGGCGGAAGGCGAACCATCCCTCAAAGCCACGATATCGCACCCGCCAATCTCGCCCTTCGCCTCAAATCCGAGGGTTTCAAGAAATGCTTTAACGGGCTTGTACAGACTGGTTTCCAAGATCAGCCCCTTGCTGATTGATGAGCGTGCGATGAACCAAGACAGGTCCCCATCCAAAATAGCTGATCAAGATGCTTTTCGATATGGGAGGATTACATTTGAAGCAGGCGCAAATCGCAATTTCGATTTGACAGCGCCAATGCAAATTTGAATAGTCTGCTTAATAAAACTTGAGGGAACGCCATGAGACGCGCCATCGGCATCAAACGTGCCGCCATACGCCTTGCTTTCGCCGGCTTGATCGCAGCGATGAGCGCCACTGTTCAGGCGCAGGATTTTCCAAAGCGTCAGGTGACGATCATCGTGCCCTTCGCAGCCGGCGGTAGCGGTGACATATTGGCGCGCCTGGCCATCCAGAAGCTTGAACCGAAATGGGGCGTGCCGGTCATCGTCGACAACAGGCCAGGCGCAGGCGGCAATATTGGCGCAGCTGCGGTCGCGCGCGCCGCACCTGATGGCTACACCCTGCTCCTAGGCAGCAGCGCCCAGTTCGCGGTCAACGTATCGCTCTTCAAGTCCCTGCCCTATGATCCGGTGAAGGACTTCGTCCCGCTCGCGATGGCGGCCGCAACGCCCTTCGTGCTCGTGACGAATCCCGAGGTGCCTGCGAAAACTCTCACGGAATTCATCACCTATGCGAAGGCGCAGGAGAAACCGCTGAGCTATGCGACGGCGGGCTTTGGCGTGCCGCATCATCTCTATATGGAGATGCTGAAAAGCATGACCGGGATCAACCTGACCCCGGTGCCCTATAGGGGCAGCGCGCCAGCTTTGACCGATGTAGTCGCCGGGCATGTCCCGGTCATGTTCGTCGACCTAGGTCCGGGCCTTGGCCAGATCCAGGCGGGCGCCGTACGCACCCTTGGAATCTCCCTCGCCCGTAAATCTGACATTCTGCCTGATGTGCCCTTCATCAACGACACGCTTCCGGGCTTCGATGTCGCATCGTGGCAGATGTATGCTGCGCCCGCGGGAACGCCGCGCGACATCATCGCCAAGCTCAACGCGGACCTGCGCGCCGTCATCGAAGACCCGCAACTGAAGGAGCAAGTCAGCAAGGTCGGCATGCTGCCGATGGAGGCAGGCTCGGTGGAACAACTCCAGACCTTCATGAAATCCGAAATCGCACGATGGAGCGAAGTCGTTCGCAAGGCGGGCATAGAAGGCTCCCAATAGTCCGCGCGGGCGTTGACCAAGGAGAACACCACATGACGAGCCTGAAGCGTTTAGCGAAAACCATGGTCGGCGCTTTTTTTGCGCTATACGCCCTGCAGGCTCCGGCATTCTCCGTTGGATATCCTGACCGCTCGGTCAGGATCGTCGTGCCCGTCGCGGCTGGAGGCGCGCTCGATATCAATGCGCGCATCATCGCGCAATGGCTGACGGAGCGGCTTCACCAGTCGTTCATAATCGAGAACAAGCCCGGCGCAGGCACAAACCTCGCCATCGAATATGTGGTGCGCGCGCCAGCAGATGGTTACACGCTTCTTCTTGTGCCCGGGTCAGTCTCGGTCAACGCGACGCTGTATGAGAAACTGAACTTCAATTTCCTGCGCGACATCACACCGGTCGCCATGATCAGCAAGCTACCGCTGGTCATGGAGGTGAACCTGTCGATCCCCGCGCAAAACGTCACGGAGTTCGTGGCTTATGCGAAGGCCAACGCGGGCAAGATGAACATGGCCACGAGCGGCAACGGCACCCCGCATCATATTGCTGGCGCCTTGTTTAGCCTGACCACTGGCGCCGAAATGGTCCCCGTGCCCTTTGGCGGCGGCGCGCCGGCGTTGGTAAGCCTTATGGGTGAACATGTGCAGGTGATGTTCAGTCCCCTGCCCGAGTCGATCGGCAGCATTAGGGCCGGCAAGGTGCGCGCGCTGGCGGTCACGACTGCAAACCGCGTAGACGCTCTACCCGATGTGCCAACCGTCGCAGAGACCCTGCCGGGATTCGAGGCAAGCTCGTGGCAGGGCGTCGGCGTTCCCACCGCCACCCCAAAAGAAATCGTCGACCTTCTGAATCGTGAGATCAACGCAGGACTGACCGACCCAAAAGTTCGACAGGCGATCTCTGAGCTGGGCAGCATCCCCACGGTCATGAGCCCCGCAGAATTCAAGCAGATGATCATAGATGAAACGAAGAAATGGGGCGATGTCATCCGAGCCGCCAATATCAAGCCGGAATGACGCTGACGCTTCAAAGGGATTGCTGACAATGGACGATAGCCAAAAGATCGTAGGCGTGTGGGGCCTTGTCGCTCAGGTCTACGAAGATGTGGACACAGGCGAGCAGGTGCCGATCTTTGGCAAGAACCCGCGCGGGCGACAGATCGCGACGTCGGATGGGCGTTGGCTCGCGCTAGCGACCGGCGATGGAAGAACGGCGCCCAAAACGGACGCGGA
The DNA here is from genome assembly GCA_947372795.1 of Beijerinckiaceae bacterium. Taxonomy (GTDB): domain Bacteria; phylum Pseudomonadota; class Alphaproteobacteria; order Rhizobiales; family Beijerinckiaceae; genus Terripilifer. Next base: position 13,744 of record CANBVC010000010.1, on the reverse strand, counting down.
ACGCGCAGTCGCCTTGCAGACGATGATCGCCTATACGGGCCACTATCGCTGCGAGAATGGAGTTGTCAGGACGAAGGTGGAAGCCGCCTGGAACGAGGCCTGGGTGGGCACGGAACAGGTGCGAAACCTGCGTTTTGAATCCGACGACCTCCTGCATATCGTCAGCGATCCCATGCCGCATCCAAACGTGCCGGGACGTAACGTGCGCGTGATCGTCACATGGAAACGGGAAGAGTAACGCTCAAAGCGCAAGCAACCGCGCAGCGTCCGACGCGGCGACCCGCCTTTCATCGTTCGGGACCATCCAAACCTAGACGGCGCTGTCATTGCTATGGGTCGACATGGCGGGCTCGTCGATCGCGCGTTGGTTGGCCGCCTCATCGATACGCGCAGTCTTTCAACTGCGTCGGCACTGTTCCGCTTTGCGGATACAGCCCAGTCGGCTTAGGAGCAACTCGTTCAATTCCGCCTGCAAGAGCCGCAAGCTTGAGCTCAAAAAGCCGACCGAGCAGGCTCTATAGGCACTCGGCAAAATTATTAGTGCGCAGGAAGTTCATGACATGATCGACGTTCTGACTGAACTCGGCGATTTCCTTCAAACTCTTCGAGCGAAAAAGCGTCGTCGACTTCTTATTTTTCATCAACGACATGCTCAGTGACGTCTTGTTCCCGTTCAGGAGGAAACTTTCGAAACCTGATTCATTGCCATTCGGATCCTTTATGATATCGAATGTGTAGTCGATCTCCTTGAATTTCTTCTCTTTGATGCTTTCCCAATTGTCCTCGAATTTCATCAGATAATTTTTCACAGCCACGAATTCTTCAAACTGGGCCTGATCTATGATCACTTCGGCGCCGCTTTGCGCCTCGTAAATCCCGACATACCGCTGCCCTAGAACGCCGCAGCTCTGCGTATTCGGGACCGACTTGAACTGGATCACCTTGATGCCGACTTTAAGCCGTCCCTCAAGCTCCATCTCCTTGAGAAAATAAACATCCGTGATGCGCATCCTGCCGCTTTTGATGTCCTGCAATTGCAAGCGCTTCAACTCAGCAGCCGTCGGTTCCGTCTTCGAGTCCTGAGCCGCCACGTAGGGTATGGCGCAAAGGCAAAGAGCCGATGCAAGAAACGCGTTGCGGATGAATGTGCCAGACATGATTTTTTCTTCCCTTTATTAGTTGGATTTCCAACGGTCGAGCGTTTCCTGCGGAAGGTTGCCCCGGCATTCATTTTGATGACGTGTGAAGGCCGCCTTTACGGCTTCAGCAGCCTCGCCCTGACTAAGGAACTCCTTGATGTCGGCGTCGCCCTGCTGATCAGCGCCGCCCAACACAATGTTATGTGCGATGACACAAGCGCACTCTTGCGCGACCCTTTGTCGAATGCTGGCGCGTTCAGACAGATCGCCCGCCATCTGCATCTGCTTTTGACCATAACCGCCACCCCTGCAGGATTGGACCGCGGCCATGTTCGGCTCGGCGGAAACCTGTTCACTCGCCGCTAGCCATTTCTGCTTCAACGCCGCCCGCGCTGCAGCTTCCTGTTGCACCTTCTCAGCGGCGATGCGGTTGCGTTCCGCTTCCTCACGTTCACGGGCGATGCGCAGATCTTCAATACGTTTTTGTTCCGCCAGACGCGCCGCCTCCGCCGTCTCAGCGAGCCGCCGCTCCTCCTGCGCTTTCAACTCCAGTTGACGTTGACGTTCTTCAGCAAGGTGACGTTCTTCTTGCGCCTTTAACTCCAATTCACGAAGCCGCTCCTGAGCAATGGCGTCCTGTCGACGCCGCTCCGCCTCGGCGGCGTCCTGCTTTTGTTGCTGGATAGCTGCTTCGGCGGCGCGGCGCTCCTCGCGGTTATCAGCATAAGTGGCGACGGGAATCTGATTTTCTTTTAAGAAAGCCGCAAGCATATCGACGCCGTCAACATAGGTTCGCTGCAAGCAGATGACGTCCGTTTTGCAAGCCGTCTGCTTCTGAGAAAGGTCTTTCACTTTCTTTGCGATCACGCCCTTCTTGTCGAAAGCCTTCGTCCGCTCGAGATAGTCGGCGTAGAGCGTGTCGAGAATGACGAGCTCATAGGATTTGCAAACAACGGCGTCACGAGGCGACTTTGTTCCATCGCAGATAAAGCGACTTTCTGGTACGACAGTCGCATTCTTGAATTCGATACGCATATCCATGCGACGGGCGGCGGCATCGTCTTTTTCGATCGCATAGACCACGACATCCTCAGGCTTTAGCTTGCTTTCTATGGCGTCGCTGAGTTTGAGCGGCGCGTTTCGCGCCTGGTCCGTCCGACGATAAAGATTGTCATCGCAAAACGAACTAATCACCAATCCCGCATCGGCGATATCGCAACGATAGTTTTTCCGCAGAGCGATCTTCTTGAGGCCATTGACGCGTTCAATTTCGATGCGCTTAGCCTCCGCAGCCCGTTGGGCCTCTTCACGTCTTTGCTGCGCCAGTCGCTCGGCCGCTTCCTGACGCTGACGCGCGACTTCGGCGTCGTGTTCCTCCTGCACTCTCTGGCAAGGATAATTCAGTTGCGCGAGGTTGGGATGGTTAGGGCCGATGCCCCTTTGAATCAAAGCTGACACGCTCAGCCCATTGTTGCGCAACTGGCCCATCAAACAACCAGCTCGCGGCTCCGGGACTTTTTGCCATTCGTCCTGTGCTGCCTGCATTATCGCGGCGTTCATAAGTCCCCCGATGATTCCGCCTATCGGATTTTGCTGCGCGAGCGCGGAGACTGGCAGCAACATACCAATGATCAGGGCCAATCTTGCAGGAGTGTAGTAAACCAATCTTGCAGCAAACAAATTCATGAAAAAGTCCCCAGCGCGTCTTTCCCTAGAGGTACCATCCATCTTGGAAATGGGAAAGAATCTCTTTCTACCAAAACCGCGAAATAAGATGATTTATTTCGCCGAAAGCGCCACCAATCGACCCTTCAAATAATCGCGACCGAATGCTTTTCCAAGATTCATCGCGATTGTGCAATCGCATTCATGACCAAAAAACTGCCCTTGCGAGCAGCTTTCTTGAAATGTTCGGGCCCTGCGCCCGTTGCCTTTGCGCTCCGCGTACTTATAGCTATTTAATTTTCTGACATATTTTTTTCATAGGATGAAATTCTCAAACCGTGCATAAAACAATTCACCGCCCTGTATAAATTCGCACCAAGCTGACAGATGAACGCTACAGTTAATATCCGGGAAAAGGGTTATTATTGGCCAAGTTAATTCTACAGTGAAGACAAAAGCTTCTTCAATTCGCCACTATTGATCAGTTCAAAAAGATCATCGGCGCCGCCAACCAAAACCCCGTTAACAAAAACCATTGGAAAGCTTGACCAACCCGTCCACATCTTGAGCGCATTGCGCCGGCGCCAGTTATTGAAATAGTTTCCGTATTCTAGGTATTTGTGTTCCACCCCAGCGGCGATTAGCGCCTTGCGAGCTTTTTTAGGCATTGGGTTCATGCCCATACCCACCACCACGACCGGGTTCAACTCAATGGCCGCCAAAACCTCGCGAACAATGCTTTGATGATGGTTGGCAATCTTCTCGCGAATGGCGCAGTGGATAGAGGCTTCATCAAGGATTGGACGGGGCATGGTGGCTTTCTAAAGTAGATCGGTTTCTTGGAGTTAGCTCATCTGAGGGTCTGTAGCGCTTAACCTTGGTCGCTTAATGGGAGCTCCGGCCGACCGCGACCAACTGCTCACTGCGTTCATCAAGACTCCAAGCTCACTAGCAAACAAACCAGATCATGCCGATGCTCAAGGCGACAGGTCGATCGGTCTTGCTCTAAAGGTGCTTCTGCGCTGGGAGACCAGCTTGCTAAGATGGATCATTTCTCCCTCCTGAGTTGGGCCGTAATCTCCCCTTACTGGGCAAACACCTCGGACAAATCGAACGAGGTCGGCCTTCGGCGATCAAGCGCGACGCTCGCCTGGAGTTCCTCAATATGCGCCTTCATCTCGGCGACCGCCGCTTCCACGCGACCATGGCGACAATGGTCGACGAGCTCAAGGTGATGATCATGCCAACAGGAAAGGCCAGACTCGTTCTCGAAGAGGCCGATAACCAGGCTGGTCCGCGCGACCAGCAGGCGCACCTGTTCGGCCAGGATTGGGCTGCCTGAATGCTGGGCGATCACCAGATGAAAACCGCCGGACAAACGAATGGCGTCCCGCGTCTTGCCAGACTTACGGCAGGCAGCCTCCTCGGCCACATTCTGTTCCATTGCCGCGATGGCGAGCGGGTCGGCGCGGCGAGCGATCGCCTCGATCGTGCCGGCTTCGATCGCCGAACGAGCCAAGAAGATGTCGCGAGCCTCTTCCGCATTCGGAGCAGCGACGAACGCGCCTCGGTTGGGAAGGATGGTGACGAGTTTTTCCCAGGCGAGGCGGGTCAAGGCCGCCGCCACCCCCCGGCGCGCGATGCCGAAGGTCTCCACCAGGCTGAATTCGGTCAGCTTGGTCCCCGGCAGCAGGCGCTGGTCGGTAATCGCCTTCAACAGATGCAGATAGACGTCATCTCCAGACCTTGTGACAGGCCGGTTGCGATCATTCATGCGTCCAACAAGTCGATTCATTGGGCAGACGGCCATATTGTGAGCAAAAGATTGTGCACAATATTCCGCGAATGATTGTAAATCAAGCTGTGCGCGGGCTGGCACGGTGGTTGCTTCTGAAATTGCATCTTTCGTCATGGAGATCATGCCATGTTCAACGCCTCCACCACACGCCGCTCCCTCCTCGCCTCCGCCCTCGCCCTTCCAGCGCTGGGTGCGGCTGGAACAAAGGGGTTCGCGCAAGCCGCCCTGCCCCTGCGGGTCTCCCTCAATGCGCCATACGACGGTTCAAACGCGGCCTTCTTCCTCGCCGAGGAGCAAGGCTATTACCGCGACGCGGGCCTCGCCCCCCAATTCGACCCCTCCGGAGGGTCGGGTGAGGCTGTTACCCGCATCGGCTCGAACGTTTACGATTTCGGTTTCGCGGACCTGAACGTGCTGATGGAGTTCAACCAGAAGAACCCCGCGCAGGCCGGACGTTCTGTCTACATGCTGTATTATCGCAGCCCGCTTTGCGTGGCCTATCTCGCCAAGACCCCGATCACGAAACCATCCGATCTCGCTGGCCGCAAGATCGGGGCGGCGGCGCCAGATGGGGCCTACCGGCTCTTCCCCGCTTATGTGGCGAGAACAGGACTGGTTGCGAAGGACATTGTCTGGGATATGGTGGGGCTACAGTTGCGCGAAGCGGTGCTCTCACGTGGCGACGTGGAGGCGATCCTCGGCTTCGACTCCACCATGTATTTTGGCCTTAAGAAAGCAGGCGTCAACGCAGAGGACATCAAGTTCCTCTACTACAGCGATGTTGGCCTCGACCTTTATGGCAACGGTGTCATTGCCTCCAAGAATATCCTCGAAACAAATCCCGAAGCAGTGCGCAAATTCGTGGCGGCGACGGCTCGTGGGTGGCAAGACGCCATCGCCAATCCGGATGCTGCCATCGCAGCCCTTAAGAAGCGCGCCGAACTTACCAATGTCGCCATCGAAACAGAAAAGCTGAAGTGGCTGATCAAGAACCAGATCGTTACGGATGAATCCCGCAAATCGGGCCTCGGCATCGTTTCGCCCGAGCGCCTCGCAGCCTCGATCGCCACGGTGGCGCCCGCCTATGGCCTGCCGACCATCCCGAAGCCTTCCGACATCTTTGATCCGTCCTACCTGCCTGCGGATGCTATCCGACGGTTGCCGCTATGAGGTTTGACACCATCATCAAGGGCGGAACTTTTGCGAATGCTGCGGAAGTCGCCAAGGCCGATATCGGCATCAAGGATGGGCGCGTCGTGGCCATCGCCGAGCGGCTGGGCGACGCCGAGCGCATCATTGATGCGACTGGAAAGCTTGTGTTGCCCGGCGGGATTGACGCCCATTGTCACCTCGACCAGCCTCAGGCGCCCGGTCTTGCCTCTAAGGGCGCCGTCATGGCGGACGGCTTTCGCACCGGCGCGATCAGCGCGGCCTTCGGCGGTACAACCACGATCGTTCCCTTCTGCGTGCAGCATAGGGGCGTCTCCGTCACTGCCGCCGTGCGCGACTATCATGCCCGTGCACAAGGCCAATGTGTCATCGACTATGGGTTCCACCTGATCGTAAGCGATCCCACGCCAGCGGTGCTCGGGCAAGAACTGCCCGCCCTCATCCGCAATGGGCATACGAGCCTCAAGGTCTACATGACCTATGAAGCCATGCGGCTGTCGGACCACCAGATCCTCGACGTCCTTCAGGTGGCGAAGGAAGAAGGGGCGGTCGTCCTGATCCATGCGGAGAACCATGAAATCCTGACATGGTTGAGCGAACAGCTTGAGGCCAGAAGTCAGACGACCCCGCGCGACCATGCGCGCTCACGTCCCATTTATGTGGAGCGCGAGGCGACGCACAGGGCGCTGAGCCTTGCAGAGACTGTCGGCGTGCCCATGGTGGTGGTGCATATATCCGGCACGGAGCCGCTGGAGGAGGTGCGCCGCGCTAGGGCGCGCGGGCTCACGATCATCGCGGAGACCTGTCCGCAATATCTGTTCCTCACGGCTGACGATCTTGAAGCGCCTGATCTCGAAGGCGCCAAGGCCATGTGCAGTCCGCCGCCGCGCGACGTCGCCAACCAGAACGGCGTCTGGCGCGGCATCGAGGATGGCAGCTTCGACATCTTCAACTCCGACCATGCGCCCTATCGGTTCGATGACGAAGGCAAGCTGCGGGCCGGCCGGGACGCGCCGTTTCGCGCCATCGCCAACGGCATTCCCGGCCTCGAGACGCGCATGCCCTTGCTGTTCAGCGAAGGCGTGATGACAGGACGCATCGATTTGCCCCGCTTCGTTGCGCTCACCGCCACCAACAACGCCAAGCTCTATGGACTGACCGGCAAGGGAACCCTTGCGGTGGGGTCAGACGCAGACATCGCGATCTGGGATCCAGACAAACGCGTCATCATCACCAATTCCATGCTGCACCATGGAGTCGATTATACGCCCTATGAAGGGCGAACCATCCAGGGCTGGCCCGTGGTGGTGCTGAGCAGGGGCGAGGTTGTGGTCGCTGATGGCGAATTGAAAGCCAGCCCCGGACGCGGCCGCTTCATCACTCAGGAGACATCTTCCGCCTGGAAACATGGGGTTGCGCCGTCATGGACCTGAACATCGCAAATCGAAGGGCGCTGGTGCTAGGGGGCAACCGCGGCATGGGCCTGGCTATCGCGCAGCGACTGGCGGCTGAAGGCTGCCAGGTGGCTATAGCTGGGCGCGATACGCACGCGTTGGCGCAGGCGGCCTCCACCATGCCGGGCGCAAAAGGGTATCGTCTCGACTTGTCGCAAACGGAGGATCTCGCTCGCTTTGCGCGAGAGCTCATCGCGGACTTCGGGGCCCCGGAGATCCTCATCAACAATACAGGTGGACCGCCCTATGGCGGCGCGTCCGGCCGCAAGCTGGAGGAATGGGAAACCTCGTTCCGATCCATGGTGATGTCAGTGATCGGGCTGACTGATCTCTTCCTTCCGACTATGCGCGCCGCCCACTGGGGGCGGATCCTGACGGTCGTATCGACTGGCGCCGTTCAGCCGCTCCCGGTTCTTGGCATCTCAAATTCACTGCGTGCGGCGCTCATCGCCTGGTCAAAGACCCTCGCAGGTGAAATCGCTGCGGATGGCGTCACCACTAATATCCTCATGCCCGGGCGGATCGCCACCGAGCGCGTCCACATAACGGATGAGGCCACGGCATCGCGAGAGAACATTCCTGTCGAGGACGTGCGTCGTCGTTCCTGGGCGCAGATCCCGATGGGCCGTTATGGAAAGCCGGAAGAGATTGCGGCGGCGGCGGCTTTCGCATGCAGCGATCTGGCGTCCTATATGACCGGCAGCGTTCTGCGCGTGGACGGAGGCTTCGTCCGACATGTCTAGAACAAGCGCCCATGCGACAAACCTGATCAAAGAATGCGCATCATGAGCCTCACCAGACCATCCCTGAAACTGACCCATGAGGCGGCACTCATGCTCCTTGACAGCGCGCGCCACGCCGCTGAGGCGATGCAGGTTCCCCAATGCATCAGCATCGTCGATGAGGGCTGCAACCTGATCGCCTTCCTGCGGATGGACGGCGCACGCGTCTCGTCGGAGGCGAGTGCAAAGGCCAAGGCGATGACCGCCGCTGTGACCGGGGCGCCCACAGGATCTCTCACCCATGAACGGGCCTTGGAGCTCGCCCTCGCGACGGGCGCCATGACCAACCTGCCGGGCGGACTGCCAATCATCATCGACGGCTGCCTCGTGGGCGGGATCGGCATTGGCTCTGGCACAGGGGATCAGGACCGGATGATCGCCCGCGCGGCCCTCGACGCGCTGGGGTTGTGAGACCGTGAACGCCCGCCCCACGCCACTCGTCTCGCTTCAGGACGTGACCTGCACCTTTGGAAGCGGCGAGCGAACTACGGTCGCCCTCACGAGCACAGACCTAGACATCGCCAAGGGCGACTTCGTCGCGCTGGTCGGCCCGTCCGGCTGCGGCAAATCCACGATCCTCAAGCTGGTCGCAGGCCTCATTAATCCCGCCTCCGGCCTGGTGCTGGTCAAGGGCCGAGAAATCGGCGCCGAGCCCATTCGCATCGGCATGGCCTTCCAGAACCCCACGCTACTGCCCTGGCTCAGCATTCGGCAGAACGTAATGATGCCGCTCAAAATCGTCCCGCCCTTTCGGCAGGAATATCGCGCGAAGCGCAAGACCACGTTCCGCGACCGCGCCGAAGCGCTGCTCGCGCAGGTCGGCCTGACGGGCTTTGGCGACCGCTTCCCATGGGAACTCTCGGGCGGGATGCTCCAGCGCGCATCTCTCTGCCGGGCGCTCGTTCATGACCCCGAACTACTGATGCTGGACGAACCCTTCGGCGCGCTTGATCAGTTCACACGCGAGGAACTGTGGGAAATTATGCAGACGCTCTGGCTTGACCGCAAGCCGACGGTCCTTCTGGTGACCCACGACCTAAAGGAAGCGGCCTATCTAGCAAAACGGATTTGCGTGATGAAACCCAGACCCGGACGTATCGTCGAGATCAGGGACGTGGGCTTCGCACATCCTAGAGACATGGCGCTGACTTTCACGCCTGAATTCACCGATCTCACGCAAGAATTACGCAACGCCATCATCGCGGTTCGCAAGAATGGAAAGGCGCCCGCATGAGACTCACCCTGCGCAGACGCGTGACATCAACGGCGCTTATCATCGGGCTATTCCTGTGCTGGGAACTAGCATGCGTCGTCTTCAAGGTGAGCCCCATTGTTCTGCCCCGTCCCAGCGAAATTATCTGGGCGCTGTGGACGAACATGCCCGCGCTATGGCCGCACGTCCTTCAGACCCTCTACACTACCATTCTCGGCTTTGCGCTTGGTATCCTTGCAGGCGTGCTACTCGGGGTGCTCGTGGGCTCCTCGCCACTGGCATATGATGTAGCGAACCCCTTGCTGATCGGCTTCGCATCCATTCCGAAGGTAGCGGTAGTGCCTATCCTGATCCTGTGGTTTGGCTCGGGCACCATTCCCGCTGTGATCAGCGCCATGATCAATTGCCTGTTTCCCATCGTCGTGAACGTGGCGACGGGACTGGCGACCGTCGAACCCGAACTCGACGACTTCATGCGCACCCTGCAGGCGAGCCGGATGGACCGCCTCATCAATGTGGGCCTGCCACGCACGATGCCCTATTTCTTCGCCTCCCTGAAAGTATCGGTCACGCTGGCCTTCGTGGGAACGGTCATCTCCGAAACCATCGCCTCAAATCGGGGGATTGGCAATGTGATGATGACCGCCAGCGCGAGCTTCGAGGTGGCGCTAGTCTTCGCCGGGCTCTTCATCCTGGCGGCGCTTGGCGTGGCGCTCTATGCCATCTTCGCGATGATCGAGGCGCGCCTGACCGGCTGGGCGCACAGGGGCGATCCGCAATCCCATTAGCTGCTTCGCCTGTACTGAACGCGTATCGCGCCCGAACAATCCCCGACTTTCCGTGTCCTTCAAACCGGATGATCGAAAGTCAGCCGCGGGAGAGGTTGTCCGGGGGCAGGGGCGGTTGCCGTTTTTGCAAGCTTGTTCGCTTAAACTTGGTGCAGATTAGCTCTAAGTTTGAGCATACGATTCTGGGAAAATGCATGCAATAATCCGGTTGTTGCCATATGGAGGCCTGCCATGGATCGCCGTGAATTCATCAAATCAGTGGGCGTAACGACTGCGCTTTCGTCTACCGCAGCGTCAACATCTGCTGTCACTTCCGCTATGGCGCAGTCACGCAGCGAGACACTGCTCATTGTCTCCGAAAGCGGCCCTAACAACCTCGACGTGCATGGTGTCGGCGCCAACGTCCCCGCCTATGAGGTTGCGTGGAATTGCTACGACCGTCTGATCTCCCATGAGATGAAGGCTGGCCCCTATGGCGCGCCCTATTACGACCGCGACAAATTCAAGCCGGAACTCGCCGAAGATATGGTGATCGGCAATGATTCGGTAACCTTCAAGCTGCGCAAGAACGCCACCTTCCATGACGGAACGCCAGTGACGGCCAAGGACGTCAAATGGTCGCTGGATCGCGCGGTGTCGGTGGGGGGGTTCCCGACGTTCCAGATGAAGGCGGGTTCGCTGGAGAAGCCCGAGCAATTCGTCGTGATCGACGACCATACGGTGCGGGTGGATTTTCTGCGCCCCGACAGGCTCACCATCCCCGATCTGGCGGTCGTGGTGCCCTGCATTCTCAACTCGGAACTGGTGAAGAAGAACGCCACGCCGAATGATCCCTGGGGGCTCGAATACACCAAGCAGAACACCGCAGGCTCAGGCCCCTACAAGGTGGCGAAGTGGACGCCCGGCACGGAAGTGATCTTCGAGCGCAACGAGACCTGGGCCTGTGGCCCCAAGCCGAAGATCCCGCGCATCATCTGGCGCATGGTTCCTTCGGCCGGCAATCGTCGCGCGCTGCTCGAGCGCGGCGACGCCGATATTTCCTACGATCTGCCCAACAAGGATTTCGTGGAGCTGAAGTCCAGCCCCAAGCTCGATATCTACTCCACGCCGTTCTCGAATGGCATCCAGTATCTTGGCATGAACGTGAAGAACACGCCCTTCGACAATCCCAAGGTGCGCCAGGCCGTCGCCTATGCCGTGCCCTATCAGAAGATCATCGACGCCGCCATGTTCGGCCTCGCGAAGTCGATGTTCGGCGCCTCCGCGAGCGCGGCGACGGAAGTGGTCTGGCCGCAGGCGCACAAGTTCAACACTGATCTCGCCAAGGCGCGCGCGCTGATGGCGGAGGCGGGCTTCCCGAACGGTTTTGACACGACGCTGTCCTTTGATCTGGGCTTCGCCGTGGTCAATGAGCCCGTATGCATCCTCATCCAGGAAAGCCTCGCCCAGATCGGCATTCGCACCACCATCAACAAGGTGCCCGGCGCCAACTGGCGCACGGAACTGAACAAGAAGGAGATGCCGCTCTGCACCAATGTCTTCTCCGGCTGGCTCGATTATCCCGAGTACTTCTTCTTCTGGTGCTATGACGGATCGAACTCCGTCTTCAACACCATGAGCTACCAGAACCCGGCCATGGACAAGCTGATCGCGGCGGCGCGTTCTTCCGCTGCGGCGGGTGACGCGGCGACCTACGACGCCAGCGTGCGTGGCTTTGTGGACCTCGCCTTCACGGATATGCCGCGCATTCCCCTGTTTCAGCCCTAGTCCAATGTGGCCATGCAGAAGAATGTCACGGGCTATCAATACTGGTTCCACAGGCGCCTGAACTACAGCGCCCTTGTGAAGGCCTGAGTCTTATGAAGGCCTAATTCCTGGCGCGGGCGTATCGCCGCCCGCGCATCCCAACCATGGACGAGCAACGACATGTTGAAGATCCTGGTCAGTCGCATGCTGACGACCATACCGGCTCTGATTGGCGTGGTCGTCGTCTCGTTCCTGCTCACCCGCGTGCTGCCCGGCGACACCGCCGCCTATTTCGCAGGCCCCGCCGCGACGCCGCAGGCCATCGAGGAGGTGCGCAAACAACTGGGTCTCGACAAGCCTCTTCCCGAACAGTTTCGCCGCTATGTGGTGGATCTGTCGCGGGGGGATCTGGGCAAATCACTGACCACTGGACAACCAGTACTTGCGGACCTTAAAGCGCGCCTGCCCGCCTCGGCGGAGCTGACCCTGTTTGGCCTCGTTCTGTCGCTACTCGTCGCCATCCCGCTTGGCGTGGTGGCGGCGGTGAAACAGGGGTCCATGATCGATCACGCCTGCCGCGCTATCGTCACGGCGGGCGTTTCCCTGCCCGTGTTCTTCAGCGGCCTTCTGCTGGTCTACGTGTTCTATTTCATCCTGCAGATCGCGCCCGCGCCGCTGGGGCGGCTCGATGTTTTCGCCTCTGCGCCCGACATGGTGACGGGCTTCTATCTCATCGATTCCCTCATCGCGGGGGACGGCGCCACCTTCCGCGCCAGCTTCACTCAATTGCTGCTGCCGGGCGTCACCCTCGCCATCTTTGCGTTGGCGCCCATCGCGCGCATCACCCGCGCCTCCATGCTGTCGGCGCTCGCCATGGAGTTCGTGCGTACGGCGCGAGCCTCCGGGCTCAATGCGCGCACGGTCGTGATGACCTATGCGCTGCGCAACGCGCTGCTGCCTGTCGTGACGACGCTGGGCATGGTCTTCTCCTTCCTGCTGGGCGCCAATGTGCTCGTCGAGAAGGTCTTCTCCTGGCCGGGCATTGGCTCCTATGCGGTGGAGGCGCTCATCGCCTCCGATTTCGCGCCCGTGCAGGGCTTCGTACTCGCCATGGCCATCGTATACATTCTGCTCAATCTCCTGATCGACCTCTCCTACCGGTTGATCGACCCACGCATGAGCGCCACATCATGAGCGCGCTTCCGATGCAAAAACACTCGCCCTCCGCGCTCGCCGCAACGCTCTCCCACGCGCGCTATGTGATCGCTGGCGACCCCGTCACCGCCTTAGCCTTTGGCCTGCTGGCGCTGCTGATCTTCGCCGCAGTCTTTGGTTCCGTGCTTGTCCCCCATGATCCGCTGGCCAGCGACACCTCCGCCACCTTGCAGGCGCCCTCGCTGCGGCATTGGTGCGGCACGGATCAACTGGGGCGGGACATTTTCTCGCGCGTGGTCGTGGCGACGCGGCTGGATCTCATCATCGCTGTTTCCTCCGTCGCGCTTGTCTTCGCCTTCGGCGGGCTTGCGGGCATCGCCGCTGGTTTCTTCGGCGGCTGGATCGACCGCGTGGTGGGCCGCGTCGCCGACACCATCATGGCCTTTCCGCTTTTCGTGCTGGCCATGGGCATCGTGGCGGCGCTGGGCAATACGGTCACCAATATCGTCATCGCCACAGCGATCATCAACTTTCCCCTCTATGCCCGCGTGGCGCGCGCGGAGGCTGGAGTGCGGCGCGAGGCGGGCTTCGTGATGGCGGCTCGGCTGTCGGGCAATTCTGATCTGCGCATCGCGCTCACCTCCATCCTGCCCAATATCCTGCCGATCATGATGGTGCAGATGTCGCTGACCATGGGCTACGCCATCTTGAATGCGGCGGGCCTGTCCTTCATCGGCCTTGGCGTGCGCCCGCCCAGTCCCGAATGGGGCATCATGGTGGCCGAGGGCGCGGCCTCCATTATCTCGGGCGAATGGTGGATCGCGCTCTTCCCCG
>CANBVC010000009.1 GCA_947372795.1 Beijerinckiaceae bacterium | reverse complement strand
TGCAAGAACGAACATGAAGTGCCGTGGGGCATCAATCGCCGCCGCGTCGTAACAATCAATGATGGCAAGCCGGGCGAGCGTTCGGTCTCCATGGCCTGCATGCATTGCACGGACGCGCCCTGCGCGGCGGTCTGCCCGGTGTCCTGCTTTTACACCACGGCGGATGCGGTGGTGCTGCACTCCAAGGACCTGTGCATCGGCTGCGGCTACTGCTTCTACGCCTGCCCCTTCGGCGCCCCGCAATATCCAAGGGTCGGCAACTTCGGCTCGCGCGGCAAGATGGACAAATGCACCTATTGCGCCGGGGGCCCCGAGGCTGACTTCTCGACGGCGGAATATGAGAAATACGGCCGCAATCGCCTCGCCGAGGGCAAACTGCCGCTCTGCGCGGAAATGTGCTCGACCAAATCCCTGCTCGCCGGCGACGGCGACATCATCGCCTCCATCTACAAGGAGCGCGTGATGAAGCGCGGCTATGGCTCGGGCGCCTGGGGTTGGAAGACCGCCTATAAAGAAACGGTCAGCGTATGATCACCCGCAATCATCGCAAGGGGCGTTCCATGAAGACCTGGCTCAAAACTTTTCTGGCGATGCTGGCCTTGGCCGCCGTGGCCAGCGCGCCCGTCGCGGCTCAGAATTACAACAACTTCAATCCCACCAAGGAATCAGTGAAGGAAGAGCAATTGCTCGACCAGCTGAAACCGGGCGAACGCCTGACGGGGCGCATCTCCATTCCTGATGAGAAGGCCTCCAGCCTGATCCAGCCTGAGGGTCAGGAATGGCGCGCTTTCCATCAGCAGAAACTGCCGGTCATCGGCGGCGTCGCTATCCTGGGCATGCTGGCGCTGCTCGCCGTGTTCTTCCTTGTACGCGGGCGCATCCGCGTCGAGGGCGGCTTCTCGGGCAAGACGATTACGCGTTTCGCCAGCCTTGATCGTTTCACCCATTGGCTGACGGCCAGCTGCTTCATCATACTCGCGCTGTCAGGCCTCAACCTTTCATTCGGTCGCATGGTGATCCTGCCATGGCTTGGCGCGGAGACCTTCGCGAACCTGACCGCATTGGGAAAGATGGCGCATAACTATCTCGCCTTCCCCTTCATGTTCGGCATAGCCCTGATGTTCGTGATCTGGGTGCGCGACAATATCCCCGAAAAGATCGACCTTGAATGGATCAAGCAGGGTGGCGGAATGTTCTCGAACGGCGCGCATCCGCCAGCGAAACGTTTCAACGCCGGGCAGAAGGCCGTCTTCTGGATCGTCATGGGCGGTGGCGCCGTGATGTCAGGATCCGGCTGGTTCCTACTCTTCCCCTATCTGGCGCAGGGCGGCGTGTCGGACATGCAGTTCTACACCTCGATCCACGCCCTACTGGCGGTGATCTTCATCGCCGCTATGCTCGCCCACATCTACATCGGCACCTTGGGCATGGAGGGCGCCTTCGACGCCATGGGGACAGGCGAAGTCGATCTGAACTGGGCCAAGGAGCATCACGCACTCTGGGTCGAAGAAGAGCAGGCCAAGGGCCGCGCGCCCAAGATCGCGCCCGGCGCCATGCCCGCAGAATAATCTGGTCGTCAATCGATCAAAGGGACCGCCGGTCATAATCGGCGGTCCCTTCGTTTTTAGACTGCGCGAGGATGGCGATGCAGATCATTGGTCTGGCGGGCTGGAGCGGGGCGGGTAAAACGACCCTGCTGGCGCGGGTCATCCCCGAACTGGTGGCGCAAAGCCTGAAAGTGTCGACCGTCAAACACGCCCATCACGCCTTTGACGTGGATAGGCCGGGCAAGGATTCATGGCGACACAGACAGGCGGGCGCAAGCGAAGTGCTCATCGCCTCCAGCAAACGCTTCGCCCTCATGCATGAGCTGCGCGACGAAGATGAGCCGAAGCTGGCGCAACTGCTCGCTCGCCTTTCGCCAGTCGACCTCGTGATCGTCGAGGGCTTCAAGTCCGAGAGGCACGCCAAGATCGAAGTTCATCGCACCGCCAATGAAAAGCCCTTCCTCTACCCTGACGATCCCCAGATAGCCGGCCTCGTGACGGACGCCGCCTGCAACGTTGACCTGCCCCGCGCGCAGCTTGATGACATCCCGGCGATCGCGATTATGATGCTAGCCTTGGCGATCCCTCTCGCGGACGCGCTGAGGCGCCTCACTGGCGAGGTCTGATATGGTGCAATTGTCGAACGATTGCTTCGCTTTCGGCGGCAAGCTGATGACCATCGACGAGGCTTTGAGGCTCATCGAAGCCCGCGTAGAGCCGATCGAGGGGCAGGAACATCTGCCGCTGATGGAATGCGACAACCGCGTGCTTCTGGCTCCGCTCTACGCCCCGGCGCCCCTGCCCCTTTTCGCCAATTCCGCCGTTGATGGCTACGCATTACGAGGCGCCGATCTGCCGCAGGAAACGGAGCGCACGTTCCCCGTGATCGCGCGCGTGCAGGCGGGGGCGCCAGCGGAGCCTATAAGCGCTGGCGCCGCCGTGCGGATTTTCACCGGCGCGCCCATGCCGCAAGGCGCCGATACGGTCTTCATGCAAGAAGATGTTCGCTTGGAACCGGATGGTCGCATCACGGCGCCCGCCGGTCTCAAGCCCGGCGCGAATATGCGCCCGGCGGGCGAGGACATTGCTCAGGGCGCCATGGCCATTTCCGGCGGCAAACGCCTGCGCCCCCAGCATGTAGCCCTCGCAGCCGCCCTCGGCCTCACCCACCTCACCCTGCGTCGCCGGGTCAGCGTCGCGATTTTCTCGACAGGCGATGAAGTGGTGGAGCCGGGCGGGCGACGAAATCCGGCGCAGCTCTTCGACTCCAACCGTTTCATGCTCGCCGCCATGCTGCGCAGGCTCAATTGCGAGGTCCACGATCTCGGCATCTTGCGCGATGATCGCGCAGCGCTCGCTGCGGCACTCGAAAACGCCGCTGGAAATCATGATCTGGTCCTGACCTCGGGCGGCGTTTCTGCGGGCGAGGAGGATCATGTGCGCGCGGCCATCGAGAAAATCGGCTCGCTGGTCCTATGGTCTCTCGCGATCAAGCCCGGACGCCCCGTAGCCATGGGGGTCGTGGCGGGCACGCCCTTCATCGGTCTGCCGGGCAACCCGGTGGCGAGCTTCGTAACATTCGCCTATGTCGTGCGCCCGACCATTCTCGCGCTCCTTGGCGCGACGCCCGAACCGCTGACAGGCCTGCCGGTGCGTGCGGCCTTTGCCTACAAGAAAAAGAAAGGCCGCCGCGAATATGTGCGCGCCAGCCTGCGACATGCCGATGATGGGAGCCTTGAAGCGGTGAAGTTTCCGCGCGAAGGGGCCGGTCTCTTGTCTTCTCTCGCCGATACCGATGGCATTATCGAACTAAGCGAGGACGCCGAGGGCGTGAACCCCGGAGATCTGGTCCACTTTCTGGCCTATCCCGTCCTGCTGTAATCAGTTGACGCCAATCAGATTGTGGCCGGGATCCCCGACGCGGGCGCCAGAGGTCGCAAAGGCCTGCGCCGCAGACTTCTGCTGCGTGCTAAGGACATATGAAGCGCCAGCGGCGAGGCAGACCGCGACAATCACTGCAGAAAGAAACGCTTTCATTCGCCCGCTCCTAGTCACGTTTTCCCGTCCGTTTGATTGGTATGGCGAAACGCATGCGCAAATCAAGAGAGATAGAGCCGGATTGGTTTTCAATGACCATCGATGCTTTGCCAAGAGCCCGCGCAGGGATGTTGACCTAGCGCCAATCCCTCGTCATTTTCCAAGCATGGCTCTCACCCTGCTTGATCTCTCGGGCTTTAAATGCCCCCTCCCCGCCTTGAAAACACGCAAAGCGCTCAAGGGGCTCGCGCCCGGTGATCAATTGGAAGTGCAATGCACCGACCCGCTCGCCGTGATCGATATACCCAATCTGATCCGCGAAACTGGTGACCACCTCCTCAGTCAGGCCCAAAATGACCGGCGCATCATCTTTCTGATCGCCAAGGGGCCTTAAGGCGAAGCACTGCCAATGGAAGCGCGCTTAAAAAAAGCCCCTCTCGCTTGCGAGAGGGGCCGTAGATGGCTTGAGGGATGAAGGCTCAGCCCTTGAAGGCGACGGCGGCCTTCTCGACGATGTCGGCTGGGGTTTTCACGATAGCGTCGGAATAGCCCTGCACGACGGCGCCCGGGGCGGGATCGAGTTCGAGAGCGCGCTTGGTCGCCATTTCGATCATGGCGGGGTCCGCCACCATCTTGTCGAAGGTCTCGCGCAGGAAAGCGATGCGGTCTTCGGGCACGCCGGGAGGCGCAAGAAGCGCGCGGCCGATCATGGCGCCGGCGGAAGCGAATTCAATGACCTTCCGGGCCATTGGGTCGTCGATCAGCTCCTGCATAAGCGGCACATCGGGCAATTCGCGGTTGCGCTTGAGGCCGGTCTGAATGACGGCCACGAGGTCGCCCTCGGCCAGCTGGCGGCTATGGGTCACGCGCCATGAGTTCCAGGCGGAGGAGACGAGATCGATCTCGCCGCGCTCCAGCGCCACGGAATATTCATTGGCGCCGGGATAGCCGCAGATCATCTTGAACTTGTAATCGCCCAGGACCTTCAGCAGGGCGGGATATTGATAGGACTGCGCGGTCGTGCCCGTGCAGCCGACGATCGTCTCCTGCCGCTTCATATCCGCTGGGGTCTTGGAGGGAGAGTCCTTGCGACGCACGAAGGCGGTGTTCACGGGCGAGAAGGAGCCGATGTAACGCATCGTCTCCACCTTCCACTTGCCGACCTCAGGCTCCAGCACCTGCGTGTTGCCGATGGTCTCGGGCAGCACCGCCAGCACCGTGCCGTCGCGCGGGGCCTGACCATAGATATAGCTGGTGGCGATGAGGCCGCCGCCACCGGGCTTGTTCTCGACGATCACCGCCTTGGCCTGGGGGAGATAGACCCGCAGCATGTCAGCAGCCAGACGGGCGTAAAAATCATAGGAGCCGCCGGGCGGGTGGCCGACCATGACTTTCACAGTCTTGTCTTTGAAAAAATCCGCCTGGCTCTGCGCCTGCGCCATACAAGCGGGCGCAAAGGCGAGCGAAAAAGTCAGGGCGGGAAGCCAGGCGGCGCGCAGCTTTAACATGGGGCTTACTCCAGGGCGCAGACAGGGCGTCGCCCGCTGCTGATGTCGATGATCAGAGGTCGCCGAGAACGGCGCGACTTTCTGCGAAGAGCTCCTCGACGCTATAACGTCGGGGTATGATCTGCTGCTCAAAGGCGAGCTGAATCGCCAGATCGAGCGAGGGCGCCACCGCGTCCCAACCAAGCGGGCGCATGTCGATGGCGCCGGGAGCGAGGGTTGCCGCCTGCTTCGATTGTTTGAACAGATCATAGACCTCGCGCACCAGATCCGGGCGGAAGCGCAGGAGGTCGCGCTTGACGCAGAGAAGGTGGTTGATCGGCAGAAGGCCCGTCGCGTCATGCCATGCGCGGCCAGCTTTGGCGGCGTCAGGGATGACCGCCTTGATCTTGGGATCGTCAGGCAGGTCATTACCCAGAATGCCCGCGTCAATTTCCCCCGACATCAACATGGGCAAAAGCTTCGTGCCTGCAGGCGCGCGTTTGACGAAGGAGGGCTCGTGATATTCAGCAAGATGGGCGCCCTCGAAAATGGTCCACTCGATGCTTTCGAGATCGATCCCATGTTCCTGCGAGAGGATGTTGCGCACCCATGCGCCGGTCGTTTGGGTATAGGCGCGGACGCCGACCTTCTTGCCCGGCAGCATGGCCGGGGTCAGCTCCTTATGGAAGTCGGTGTTATAGACGATGCAGCCATGCTGGAAGCGCGAGGCCAGCACCACCGGCAGCATGACGATGGGCTTATTGAAACAATAGGCCTGCAAATAAGTGAAGACCGCCATCTCGCTCACATCGAAGCGCTGCTCGCGCGCCATCGGCTTGAAAGCGTCGTGGATCGGCTCGATCTCATGAAAATCAAACCGGAAGTTCGACGAGGTGAGTTGGCCCGAGAGCAGCGCCTGCGTGGTCGGATAGCGCTTCAGGGCGGTCGATAGGGTGGGGATCTGGTCCGTCATAATGTCAAAGCCTCACTTCAGGACGGGATAGAGGCGCAGCGCCGTGCCGCTGAGGATGTTGGCGCGGTCAGCATCGGACAGCGACTCGAGCACGTGCAGCGTCTCTTTCACGATGCCAGACAAAGTATCGTCATGAGCGGGGAAGTTCGAGCCCCAGAGAATATGGTCGGAGCCGAAGGTTTCCATGAGCTTCTTCATGAAGGTCTCGGGCGTCGCCTTGCCGGCCTGACAATGTTCCACAGTGCGGCTGGTGAGCTTGAGATAGATGTTCTTGTACTGCGCAATCGCCCAGAGGCTATCGGCCGCCGCATAGGGAGGGCCATCATTGATGACGGGGCGGGCGAGATGATCAAGCAGGAAATTCGTGCCGGGGAAGGCCTTCACGATCTTCAGCAGCAGGGGAATGCCCTCGGCGGTCATCTGCATGGCGATGGGGAGATTTAGCTTTCCAGCCTTCTCCCACACAGGCCAGGCGCGCTCATCGTCCAGCCAGGTTTGCTGGCCGGGCATGGTGGAGCCGGTGGTGAAGACGCGCATGCCGGTCATGCCAAGCGAGACCCAATGGTCCATCTGCTCCAGCGCCTTGGGGTCCAGCGGATCGATGGAGAAAACGCCCGTGAAACGGGTGGGCGCATATTTGAGAGATTCCGCGAGATAGGACGAGTTGTGACCATAGGCGGTCGAGGCCTGCACGACGGCGGCCTTGGCGACGCCAGCCTCGTCCATGGCTGCGATCAATAGCTCGGGGGTTGTGGGCCGCTCTGACGACCAATCCGACTGCTTGCCGCCAATGGGGGCCAGCGGCCAGGTCTCGCGGTCAGGCGAGACCACATGGCAATGCACATCGATGATCATAGGTGTCGTTCCGCCGGCCATGACAGTCTCCCCGCAGCCCATAGCGCATGGGCAAGCTCCTTGCGTTCGTGCGGATATTACCGTTCGGCGGACCCTCTCCCCTATTCAAACAGCACAGATGGGTATAAATTTTTCCTAAACTCACAGCAGGAAACATGCTGGACCCCCAAGCCATTCCCAGTTTCCGCCGCCTGCGAGCCTTCCAGGCCGCAGCAAAGGCGAATTCCCTATCGGCGGCGGCCCAGGCCCTGCGTCTGAGCCAACCCGCGCTGACCCATTCGATCGCGCAGCTTGAGGGCGAGCTGGGCGCGCGCCTGTTTGAACGCGGGCCAGAAGGCGCCTTTCTGAATGCCGGGGGCTCCATCTTCCACAAACGCTCAGAACGTTTCTTTGACCAGACAAGGGCCGCCCTCGCTGGCGCCAGCGGTCGCAGTCCTGACGATCCGGCGATTGAGGCGCAGGTCGCCAAGCTCGCCAGCGCGCAGGTGCGCAGTCTGCTGGCTATTTGGCGCTTAGGGTCCTTTCGCGCCGCCGCCCGTAAACTGGGGCTGGCTGAGCCGAGCCTCCAGCGCCCCGCGCGCGATCTTGAACAGATCATCGGGGCCCAACTCTATCGGCGGGCGGCCAATGGGTTGACGGTCAACGAGGCGGGCGCGGAGCTCGCAAGGCGGCTTTCGCTGGCGATTGGCGAAATCCATGCAGGCGCCGAAGAGATCGACGCCGCCCCCGAGGCGCGCGCCAGCCTGCGGATCGGCGTTCTCGCGCTGGCTCCGCGGTTTCTGATCACCAAAGCAGCGGACGCCACGCTCGCCGATGGCGGCGCGCAACGTATCGAAGTCATTGAAGGGCCCTATGAACGGATCGCGCGCGACCTCAACGACGGCGCATTGGATCTGGTTTTTGGCGCGCTACGTGCGCCGCCGCCTTTCGCCGATCTGATCGAAGAGCCCCTGTTCGAAGACCCTTACACGATCGTTTGCAGGCGGGGGCATCCGCTGACTGCGCTGACCCAGGCGACCCCGGCGGATCTTGCGTCGTTCCAATGGGTGCATCCAAGCGCAGGCCTGCCCAGACGCGCGGCGCTTGACCGACTGACGGAAGATTGGGGCCTCAACGCGCAAGTTCGTTTCGAGACCAATTGCCTTGCGACAATCACGTCGCTTCTGTCCGAGAGCGATCGAATATCGATCCTCTCGCACTGGCATGTCGAACTCGACGATCGGCTCGCGAGGGTCGATCATCCGCCAATTCTTCACGAGCCCCGCAACATCGGTCTGACGCTGCGGAGCAACTGGTTGCCTACGCCCTTTCAGGACAGGTTCCTGAACCATTTCCGGGCCGAGGTCAGCGCCACCACGGCGCTGCTCAGGAAAGCTCGGCCTTAAACCTTCAGCTTCAACAACTTGTCGGCGTTGCCGTGGGCGATTTTAGCGCGGTCGGCGGGCGACAGCGACAGGCTGTCGAGGAACGCGCGCGCCACCTTGTTGGAGCTGAAGGGATAATCGACCGAGAACATGATGCGGTCGGCGCCGAAGGTCTGCAGCAGCATGAGGAAGGACGGCAGGCTGTAGAAGCCGCTCGTCGTCACATGGACCTGATCGAGAATCGTCTTTGCAGGATGACGCTCCAGAAACTTCGGCACGGCGCCCGAGAAACTCTCCTCGAAACGCTCCAGCATGGCTGGCAGACCCTCGCCCTGATGGCCGATGACGATCTGCAACTTGGGATGACGATCCAGAGCGCCAGAAAGCGCGAGGCGAACGACGTGAACTGCCGTCTCCGCATGCCAGCCATAGCCCGCGCGGGCGAAGATCGTCGGCAAGGGGCCTTTGAGCCCGCCATAATAGGCGTCGCGCACGGACTGCGGGGGAATGCCGGGATGGATATAGATCGGCACGTCCAGCGCTTCTGCGCGCGCCAGAACCGGCTCGAACATGGGATCGTCCAGAAACTTGCCGTCCGTCGTGCCGTTGACCATGCAACCATGGAACCCGAGCTTGGTCACGCAGCGTTCCAGCTCATCAGCGGCTGCTTCGGGCGCCGTCAGCGGCAGATGGGCGAAGCCCGCGTAGCGGTCCGGCCGCTTTGCGATTTCAGCGGCCAGCGCATCGTTCAATTCGCGAGCGAAAGCAGGGCCTTCTGAAGGCGGCAGGAGATCGGCCCCAGGGCCTGACGGGCCCATGACCTGCATGCTGATGCCGGATTCGTCGAGCGACTGGATGCGACCCTCGCCAAAATCCTTCAGCCGCGCGTCGGTCTCGGGACGCGCCGAGGGCGCATCTGGCGGCGGAAAGCCGCGCTTGATGACGAGAGCAGGGTCGATCCGGCCCTGAAGCTGGGGAAATGTGAAATGCTCTTCAAGGGCGACGATGCGCATGTTTCCACCTTGGTTTTGTCTCGACTGATCCACGAAAGGGTTCCATACGAAAGTAGTACATCATCGCCGTCGACGCCAAATCTACGGCAGCCGGATGATTTTTGACCGACAACGCTTTGCCCTATAAGTCTGCAATAGTTGTGGTCTACAAGTGAAAGTGCGGAAACGGATGGAACGGCACGAAGCGGATGTGGTGATCGTAGGCGGCGGCCCCGTTGGAATGGGCCTCGCCATCGAGCTTGGCCAGCGCGGTGTGACCTGCGTGGTGGCGGAACGACACCTCAAGCCCCAGCCAATCCCAAAGGGCCAGAACCTGACGCAGCGGACCATGGAGCATTTCCACGCATGGGGCGTGGAAGAGGCGGTACGCGCGGCCTCTCCGATCCCGGTGGAGTTCGGCATTGGCGGGCTGACCGCCTATGGCACGCTTCTAGGCCCCTATAACTACGACTGGTATCAGCGCGTCATCGTGCGGCCTTTCTACTTCCGCGACAACGAGCGCCTGCCCCAATATGAAACCGAGGCCGCGCTGCGCGCGCGGGTTGCGGAGCTGCCGCAGGTCACCACGCTCTACGGATGGACAGCGCAGGACGTGACGCAGGATGAAGCGGGGGTGACGGTGAGCCTCGTCTCCGCCGACGGACAGACGCGTCAGGTGCGGGCGAAATACGCCGTGGGCTGCGATGGCGCGCGCTCGCTCGTGCGCGAAAAGGCGGGCCTCACCCAGACCTCATCGGATCACGAGAGCCGCATGGCGCTGCTGGTGTTCCGGTCAAAGCAACTGAACGAGCTGCTGGCCCATTTCAAGGGCAAGTCGTTTTTCAACGTGCTGCATCCCGAGCTTGATGGCTATTGGCGTTTCTTCGGCCGGGTGGATACGGGCGAGACCTGGTTCTTCCATGCGCCTGTACCTGTTGGCACGACGCGGGAGAACTTCGACTTCCACGCCTATCTTGAAGGGGTCGTAGGCGCGCCCTTCGACTGTGAATTCCAGCACATCGGCTTCTGGGACCTGCGCGTCGCCGTCGCCGACAGCTATGGCGACGGACGCCTTTTCATCGCCGGAGACGCCGCCCACAGCCATCCCCCCTATGGCGGCTATGGCGTGAACACCGGGCTCGAAGACGCCCGCAATCTCGGCTGGAAAATGGCGGCCACCCTGCAAGGCTGGGCGGGCGCAAGCCTTCTTGAAAGCTACAGCGCAGAACGCCAGCCGGTGTTCGTCTCGACGGCGCGCGACTTCATCGTCAATTTTATTGAGGCCGACCGCGCCTTCCTGCGCGCCCATGACCCCGAGCGCGACCGCGCGGATTTCGAACAGTCCTGGGCCAAGCGCGCTTCGGGCGTGAGCGATGAAATCCAGAGCTTCGAGCCAAATTACGAGGGCTCTGATCTGGTGGTCGGCTCCGCTGGCGGGGCTACGGGCGCCGTGGGCGATCACAGTTTCAAGGCGCGGGCGGGACATCACCTTGCGCCGCAGCTCCTGTCGAGCGGACGTAGCGTCTTCGAGGAACTGGGCGCAGGCTTCACCCTGCTCGCCTTTGGCGCCGCCGAAGCGGACGTCTCAGCTTTCGAAGCCGCCGCCAAGGCTCATAGTGTTCCGCTAAAAATCTTGCGCGACACATTTGCCGAGGGGCGCTGCGCCTATGAGGCGCGGCTCGTACTGGTGCGGCCTGACGCTTTCGTCGCTTTCGCAAGCGATGTGGCGACGCCTGACGCAGCGTCAATCCTCGCCACTGCGATGGGCGGCTGAGGCGGGCGGTTAGCGCCCGGCGACGCCCAGCAAAGCCGACATTTTTTCGGGCTCGGCCGCCAGCGTGCTGCTGGGCCCGGAAAAGACGATGCGCCCGCGATCCAGCACGATCGTCTCGTCCGCGAAATCAAGCGCGAGACGGGCGTGCTGCTCCACCAGCATCAGGGCGGTGTCGCCCTCTTTTTTCAACCGCTCAAGGCCGTCGAGAACTGCATCGACGATGACGGGGGCAAGGCCTTCCATAGGCTCGTCCATCAGCACGAAAGCCGGGTTGCCCATGAGCGCGCGGCCGATGGCGAGCATCTGCTGCTCACCGCCAGAAAGCTGATCGCCACGGTTCTTTCGACGCCCCGCGAGCGAGGGGAAGAAGTCATAGACCCGTTGCAAGGTCCAGCGCCCCGGACGCTCGGCGACAATGAGGTTTTCCTCAACGGTGAGGGATTTGAAAATCTCGCGTTCCTGCGGCACCAGAGCGAGGCCCATGAGGGCGCGGCGATAGGGCGGAAGCTTTCCGATCTCGACGCCATTCAGGCGAATTGAGCCGCCGTGCATGGTGGTGTGACCCATGATCGTCGAGAACAGGGTCGTCTTGCCAACGCCATTGCGGCCAAGCAGGGCGAGCGTCGCGCCGGGGCGCAAGTTGAACGAAATTTCATCGATGACGACCGTTTCGCCGTAGCCTGCCCGCACATTGGTGAGCACAAGGCCTTCATTAGGAGCGCTCATCAGTGTTTGCTCTCCCCCAGATAGACCTGCCGCACCTTCGGATCGTCCGCGATCTGAGCGGGCGTGCCTTCGACGAGCACGCCTCCCTGCACCAGCACGGTGATGCGTTGCGCCACGCGGAACACAAGCTCCATGTCATGTTCGATGAACAGCACGGCGATATCGGCCGGTAGCCGCTCGATGGTGTCGATGATGGCGCCGGTTTCGCGCGGAGGCACACCGGCGGCAGGCTCATCGAGCAACAGCACCTTCGGCTTGAGGGCCAAAGCCATGGCGATCTCAATCATGCGCTGGCGACCATAGGCGAGCTCGGTGACGGGGCGCAAAGCTTCATTGGCGAGGCCAAGCGGCACGAGAAGGTCATAGGCCTCCTCGATGATTGCGCGATGATGGCCTGCGGGGCGCAACAGATCATTGGCCGCGCCCTCGCGCTCGGCGATGGCGAGCGTGACGTTTTCCAGAACGGTCAGCCGCTTGAACAGGGCGCTGATCTGAAAAGTGCGCACAAGGCCGCGCTTCACCCTCTGCTCGCGCGACAGGTCGGTGATGGTCTCGCCAGCCAGACAGATCTCGCCGGAACTGGGCGTGAGCACACCCGTCACGAGATTGACGAAGCTGGTCTTACCCGCGCCATTTGGGCCGATCAGCGCATGACGAGCGCCACGTTCGAGCGTGAAGTTGATGTCGTTCGACACGACCAGCGCGCCAAACCGTTTCACCAGAAACTTTGTTTCGAGAGCCGGTGCGGACATCAGCGGCTCCTGCGCCGTTGATTGAAGCGTTCGAAGACGCCAAGGACCCCGCCCCGGGCGAAAACGACGACAAGAATCATGAAAAGGCCGATCCAGAAATACCAGTAGATCGGGTCAATCTGGGAGAAGCGGTCCTGCGCGATCATATAGAGCGGCACGCCGATGAAGCCGCCATAGAGACGACCGATGCCGCCGATCACGAGCATGATGATCAGCTCGCCCGATTTGCTCAGCGCCAGCGTGTTCAGGCCCACCAGAGCCGTCGTCTGAGCGATCAAAGCGCCCGAGACGCCCGCCAGAGCGGCGGAAATCGTGTAGATGATGATCTTGCGACGATCCACCGGCGCGCCGATGGCGTGCATGCGATTGGCGTTTTCGCGAATGCCTGTGAGGGAGCGGCCGAAGGACGAATAGACGATATTGCGCGCCAGCAGCCAGCCGATGAAGAGCACGCCGAGGCAGTAGACATAAGCCGTGTCGCCGAAGAGGTCGAAACGGAAGGCGCCGAAGATGGGATCAATCTTCATGCCCAGCAGACCATCCGACCCGCCTGTGACCGAACTCCATTTATTGGCCAGTTCCTGCAGCAGGGCAGCGACCACCAGCGTTTGCATCAGCAGCGTCAGGCCCGCGGTGCGCAGAACGATGAGGCCGGAAACGAAGCCGACGCCGGAGGCCACGATTGCGGCGACCAGAATTTCGCTGAAGGGCTCCTGCCAGCCATTCGCGGCCATGACGCCAGCGGCATAGGCGCCTACGCCAAAGAACGCGGCATGGCCCAGCGTCACGATCCCCGCAAAACCAATCAACAGATCGAGCGACAGAGCAAAAAGGATCGTCGCGAAAATCTGCGCTCCGAGCGCGTGGTAATTTTCAAAGAGAAAATAACAGGCGATGGCGACGAGCCATGGAATGGCCTCGTACCATTTGAAGCGGTGTCGGCGCGCAAAGGCGTCGACGACAACCTTGCGATCCCCCATGAGGTCGCGAGAACTGAGATCCGTCATGCGGATTGACCAAACAAGCCGCGAGGCCGCCACAGCAGGATCGCCATGGTGATCGCGTAGATGAAGAAAGCCCCGTATTGGGGCGCCAGATATTTGAAGGCCGTATCGCTCACGCCCACGATCAGCGCCGCAACAAAGGGGCCACGGATGCTTCCAAGGCCGCCCACTGCGACGACGATAAGGAAATAAACGAGATATTCCAGCGCATAGTTGGGGCCGACATTCAGGAAGTCGGCGCCAAGCCCGCCGCCCAGCGCGGCAAGGCCGCTGCCCAGCGCAAAGGCGGTCGTAAAAAGTCGCGATGTGTTGATGCCCAGCGTTTGCGCCATCCGCAGATTATCGACGGAAGCGCGGATCTGCGCGCCGAACCGCGTCCGCTCAAGGCCGAGCCACAGGGCGGTGACGACCAGCGCGCCGCAGAGGATCAGAAAGCTCCGGTAGGTCGGAAAATCACGGCCAAGGAAGTTAATCTGGCCACGCAACATCGCAGGAGGCTCCAGCGAC
This sequence comes from Beijerinckiaceae bacterium, assembly GCA_947372795.1. Lineage (GTDB taxonomy): Bacteria > Pseudomonadota > Alphaproteobacteria > Rhizobiales > Beijerinckiaceae > Terripilifer. The sequence goes on along the minus strand of CANBVC010000009.1, from coordinate 14,939 downwards.
TGCGAAACCGGTCCGAAAAGATAGGTGGCGGCGCCGACCGAGGCGAAGATCAGGCCCATGGTCATGAGCACCTGATCGAGTTCGTCCCCACCATAGAGCCGCCGATAGAGCAGGCGCTCCAGAATAAGGCTCAAGACCACGCAGATCGCGATCGCGACGACGAGCGCGACGCCAAAGGGCAGGTTATGCTGCTTCATCAAGATGACGAGCGTATAGCCCCCAGCCATAGCGAAGGCGCCATGGGCCAGATTCACAAATCCCATGAGACCCATCGTCACCGACAGGCCAACGGAGATGAGATAAAGCACCATCGCCATGGCGACGCCATGGAAGAGGATGCTGATGGTGATGGAGAGAAATTCGCTCATGGCGTTTGGACGCGGGACCAAAGCCCCGCGTCGCTGATCTTATTTCTTGGCCGGGTTGAGCACTTTCCACGGATCCTTCACATCCGGGATCGTGTCGATGTCGGTGTTCACGAGCTTGCCGTTCTTGAATTCCGAACGACGGATATAGACGTTCTGAACGATTTCACGCTCGGCCGGATCGATGGAGATCGGGCCACGGGGGCTCTTGTCGCTCTTCCAGGTGGAGAAGTACTTGATCGCCTCCTCGCCCGTGAACTTGCCCTTGGTCTGATTGATCAGGTCAAAGACCATGTCCATACCATCCCAGGCGTCGACAGAGAGGAAGTCAGCGACAGCCTTGCCCTGATATTCCTTCTCCCAGGCGGCCAGGAACGCTTTGTTGGCCGGGCGGTCAGAGGTACTGGTCCAGTTACCGGCGCTGACGACGCCATCGCCGACTTCGCCAATGTTGGCGAGCTCTTCATCGGGAACCAGATCCTGCGTCGCGACGATCTTGGTGCCAGCGGTGCGCACGCCCAAATCGCGGATCGCCTTCAGCATGCCCGACGCCTGCGCGCCAGCGGGCACCCAAAGGAAAGCGACGTCAGGCTTTGCATCCTTGATGCGCTGCACAAAGGGCGCGAAATCAGGATTGGCCGGGGGAAAACGCAGCGCGCTCAGAACCTTGCCGCCGCCTTCGGTGAAGCCATGGGTGAAGGCGCCTTCCGCGTCATGACCGGGAATGAAATCGCTGACCGCGGTGATCGCCGTCTTCCAGCCCTGCTTGGCTGACCACTGCCCCATGGGAACCCCGAACTGCCACGGGGTGAAGGAGGTTCTGACGACATAGGGTGAAATGCGCGTGATGGCCGAGCCCGCCGCATTGGTGAGGATCAACGGGACTTTCGCCTCGCCAGCCAGAGGCGCGACGGCCGCGCCCACGGGCGAGGCGACGATACCGAACAGGAGCTGCACGCGCTCGCGGGTGATGAGTTCTTGCGCGACGCGTTTGCCAGTCTCGGGATTGGCGCCGTCATCGCGGCGAACGAGCTCGATCTTCACGCCCGGCGGGAGATTGGCCTGATGGGTCTTGATATAAAGATCCATCCCTTTTTCCATCTCGTCGCCTTGCTGGGCGAGGAAGCCTGAATAGGAGTTGACGACGCCAATCTTGATCGTCTGGGCGTTCGCAGCCGCCGAAAAGGCGATAGCCGCGACAGCGCCAAGAAGAATTGCCTGAGTAGATTTCAACATGTCCGCCCTGCTCCCTTGGTCCATCGCTCTGCGGCGACCATGCACCTGCCGGAAAATCCAGCGCAACTCTTTGAAGAATAGCCTAACCCAAAGTTGTCCGCTAGTGGGCGAGGCCCCACCATGCCACTGTTCACTCTCACATCACTGTCATCAGGCACTCCCTGCGGAGCCGGGTTTGGGTAAGCCGAGATGATCGCGCAGCGAGGCTCCAGAATAAGCTTTGCGAAATACGCCACGCCTCTGGAGTTCGGGAACGACAAGCTCGGCAAAATCCTTGAGGCCGTTCGGCATCATCGCGGGCATGACGTTGAAACCATCAGCCCCTGAAGCTTCGAACCATTCCTGCAATGAATCCGCAACATCCCCAGCCGAACCGATCAATTGACGGTGTCCCTTGGAAACGAGCAGACGTTCATAGACTTGGCGCACGCTGAGCTTATCGCGCAGCGCGGTCTCCACCATGCCAACCGCCCGGCTTTGCGACAGTTGCGTCACGTCGATGTCAGGAAGCGGCCCATCGACATCAACGCCAGTCAGGTCCACCCCCAGGGTGCGCGAGAGGCCTGCAAGCCCAGCTTCGGGATGAATCAGCGCCTGCAATTGCTCATATTTATCCTGCGCCTCCTGCCGCGTTCGTCCCACGACGGGCATCACGCCCGGCATGACCAGCGCATGGTCTGGGGAGCGGCCAAAAGAAGCGACGCGTTCCTTGATATCTGCGTAGAAAGCCTGCGCTGCAGGCAACTCGCGTTGAATGGTGAAAATCACCTCAGCGTATTTGGCGGCGAGCGTCTTGCCGTCTTCCGAAGAGCCTGCCTGAACCAGCACCGGATGGCCCTGCGGGGCGCGCGGCAAGGTCAGGGGACCGCGCACGCTGAACTGCGCGCCGTCGTGATTGAGCATGTTCATTTTACTGGAATCGAAGAACAAGCCGCTTTCCTTGTCGATGAGCAGCGCGTCATCGTCCCAGCTATCCCAAAGACCGCGCACGACCTCGACGAATTCATGGGCTTTGCGGTAGCGGTCAGACAAATGACGATGCGCTTCGCGGCCGAAATTATAGGCCTCAAGCGTGGAGGACGACGTGACTATGTTCCAGCCGGCGCGCCCTTTGCTGAGATGATCCAGCGAGGAGAATTTACGCGCAACGTTGTAGGGCTCGTTGAAGGATGTCGTCGCCGTCGCCACGAGCCCGATCTGCTTCGTCGCAACAGCAAGCGCCGACAGTAGCGTCATCGGCTCAAAGCGGAAGGAATCCTGTCGGCCGCCCTCACGCGTCGTCGAGAACACATCGGCCACGAACAGCATATCGAAACAGCCGCGTTCGGCCATCTGCGCGACGGAGATGTAAGACTCGATGCTGAACCCCGCCGGATAGGCGTCGGGATGGCGCCAGGCAGCCATGTGGTGGCCGCCCGGCGCGAGGAAGAGACCGAGTTTCATCTGACGCATGGAGCCTCCTAAGCCATAGCGGCCTTCACGCGCTCCGGCGTCAGGGGCGCACGGCGCAACCGAACGCCTGTTGCGTCGTAAATAGCGTTTGCGATAGCCGCCGCCGTCGGACGCGACGAGCCTTCACCCGCCCCGGTCGAGGGGATCTCGGGGTGGTCGATCAACACGATATCGATGGCTTGTGGCGCATCCTTAATGTCGAGAATGGGGTAGGTGTTCCAGTCGACGCTGGTCACCATCTTGTCGTCGAAGCGTACTTCTTCAAAGAGAGCGCGGCTGGTGGATTGCACCACATTGCCTTCGATCGTCTGACGCACCAGGCGGGGGTTGATGATCTGGCCGCAATCATGCGCCACGGTCCATTTGCGCACCCAGACACGGCCTGTGACGCGGTGGACCTCCACATCGGCCACCATCGCGACGCGGGTGCCGGAGCGCGAGGCATAAGCCATCCCCTGCCCCAGAAAGACATCGCCGCGCGTCTGCTTGCGCGCCGCCGTGCGAGGCTGCCAGCCCGCCTTCTCGGCGGCGGCCTTGATCACGGCGAGGTCCCTGGGGTTCTCGACATTCTTCAGGCGAAACTCCAGCGGATCCATGCCCAGATGATAGGCGAGCTCGTCCATGAAGGACTCGACGGCGAAATGCACCTGCGGGCCACCGGGATCCCGCATATGCGCGGTGCGAAGAGGTGAGGCGCGATCGAGCAGCGGCGAAATGATGTTGGAGACTTTCAGATAGGCCGGAAAGCCATAGCTCTCATCTGGACCGCCGAAAATGATCGTCGGCTTCAGCGGCGCGCCGAGCAATTGCCCCGCGAGCGTGAAGGCTGGGTCGCCTTCGTTGTTGAATGCGTCGCGCTTCGAGAAGACCTTCGATTCAAAATACCAGGCGGTGATCTTGTTATCTGCATCGAGCGCGACGCGGGAGGTGTGGACCGAAGCCGGCGCCTTAGGATCCCAACCCGTGCCTTCGTGACGCATGCTCTGCACACGCACAGGCCTGCCCACCGCGCGCGACAGAACGGCGGCGTCCATCACGACATCGCCAGAGTCATTGCGCCCGTATGAACCCGGCCCCGTCAGCGATACGCAGACCGCCTTGTCTTGCGGCAGGTCCAGCAATTTGGCGACGCCATCGCGCGCATAGTGGGGCTTCTGCGAGCCGGACCACAGCCGGACGCCATCGGGGCGCGCATCGACTAGTCCGCTGGCGGGGCCCATCGAGGCATGGGACTGGAAGGGCCATTCGTAAGCAGCTTCAAAGACTTTGGAGGCTTTGGCGAAGGCCTCTTCGACTTTGCCTTTCTCCTTGTCCACGTCGCGCTTCAGCGTCGGGGCGGCGCGGATATGATCGTGGATTTTATGCGAGCCGGGGAAAGGCGGCTTCACATCGGACCAGACGACCTTCAGTTCCCGTGCGGCCCTGACCGCATGCCATTCCTTGGGCGCGACGACGCCTATGAAATCCTTTTCGCGGACGACTTTGGCGCCGGGAATTTGCGCAATGGAAGCCTCATCAACCGACACAGGCACAGCGCCTGCGACCGGCGGCCGAATGACCCGCCCATGCAACATACCCTCGACCTTGGCGTCGACCATATAGGTATGCTGGCCAAGGATTTTGTCCGCGACATCCCTGCGCTTGGGGCTGGTCTTGCCGACGATCTTGTAATCTTTCGGGGATTTCGGCCGCGCCTTGCCCTCGACCATGAGATCGCTGCCGACTTGCTTGTTCCATGTGAGCAGCGTGTCGAAATGCTGGCCGCCCACCAGAGCCGCATAGGTGACCTGCTTCGTCGGCTCTCCTATGGCGCTGATGACGCCACGGTCGACGCTGAGCTGATCAAGGGAAACGCCAAGTTTTTCAGCCGCCATGCCCACCAGCACGCTACGCGCTTCGGCGGCTGCGGCGCGCATGACGGCGCCGCCCCTCCAGATGCCGGTCGAGCCCGAAGCGCCGCCCATGTTAAAGGTGACGTCCGTATGGCCCTGTACGATGCTGACCTTTTCAACTGGCAGATCGAGCTCCTCGGCGATCATCTGCGCCCAGCCGACATCGGTGCCCTGCCCCATGTCGATCTTGCCGATCCAACCCACTGCGGAACCATCGGGATTGATGCTGATGTAGGTCGCGAGCTTTTCAGGGTTCAGCGGCAGACGTGACGCTACGACGCCCGCGCGCGCCCGCGCGCCCGGCAACGCAACCCCGACCGTAAAGGCGCTGGCGGCGACAAGAAACGAACGACGGCTGGTCTGAATGGTCATCAAAACCTCCCTTAAGCCACAGTCATGGCGTCCGACCGGCGCCTCTTTTTTCAAAACATGCCACGTCAATGGGCGGGACGCCAGAGCCTCTTGCGGCGCGCGCAGGTCGTCTGCGCCGTTTGCAATCTGTCGCGCGAGCGCGTAGCCTTTGCTTCAAATAAAAGCCGAGAAGAGGATACGCCATGGGCAAGAAGACAACCGATCAGGCCGGGCTGGATCGCCGTGGCTTTCTGACAGGCGTGGCTGTCGCAGGTGGCGCGGGATTGAGCGCGCCAGCACAGGCGCAGTCCAACCCCATGCTGATGGCGCAGGCCCAGCCAGCGCCCGCACCCGCCGCTCGCCCCAAGGCTCCCCTGCCGACAGCGGCCCAGACCGCCGCGGAGAACGAACACCCGCCCCATATGGAGGCGCTGACCACCGAGAAGACCGGCTCCGATTTCATGGTCGACGTGTGCAAGACCCTGAACATCGATTTCATGGCCTCCTGCCCCGGCTCGACCTTCCGAGCGCTGCAGGAATCCTTTATCAACTACGGGCAGAACAAAAAGCCGGAATGGCTGACCTGCCTGCATGAGGAAGTGTCTGTTGGCATGGCGCATGGCTATGCGAAAGTGGCTGGCAAGCCCATGGCCGCCATACTGCATGGCACCGTCGGCACCCAACACGCCGCCATGGGCATCTACAACGCCTATTGTGATCGCGTGCCAATGATACTGTTCACCGCCAGCGCCGGTCCCGTGGAGGATCGCCGGCCCGGTGTCGAGTGGATGCATTCAGTGCAGGATGGCGCGGCTACCGTCCGCGATTTCGTCAAGTGGGATGATTATCCCTGGTCTTTGCAGAGCTTCGCTGAATCGACCGTGCGTGGCTATGCGCTGGCCTGCGCGGAGCCTCCGGGCCCTATCCTGATCACGGCCGATGGCAAGCTGCAGGAAGCGGAGCTTTCGAAGAAAGAGGAAGCAATCCTCAAGATCCCCAAACTCACCAGGGGCACGCAGACTGTCGGCGACCCGGCCGCCCTTAAGGAAGCGGCGAAGATGCTGGTCGCGGCGGAAAATCCCGTCATCATCGTCGACCGCTATGCGCGCTCACAGGAGGGCGTCGATAATCTTGTCAGGCTGGCTGAGCTTCTGCAGGCGCCCGTGGTTGACAAGCAGAGCCGCATGAACTTCCCAAGCCAGCATTATCTTTACCAGAACGCGCGCGGCGGCGCCTTGGTCGGGCAAGCGGACTGCATTCTTTCACTGGAGCCTGTGGATCTCTTTGGCCAGCTCAACCGCGTGCGCGATCAGATCGAGCGCACCTGGCGGCGCACCTCGAAGCCGACAGCCAAGGTCATCAGCCTCTCCACCCACGATCTGCTGATGAAGGCCAACTATCAGGACTTCCAGCGCTACAGCGCGGCCGATCTTGCGATCACGGCGGATGCGCAGGCCACCCTTCCCTACTTGATCGAGGCGGTGGAGCGGGAAATCGGCGACCGCAAGTCGATGTTCACAGCGCGCGGCCAGAAAATGCGCGACGCGTTCAAGGCCTTCGCCGCCCGCGCCCATGCAGATGGCGCGCTGGGCTGGGACTCAAGCCCGATCAGCGGCGCACGCATGTTCGCCGAACTCTGGAATCAGGTGAAGAATGAAGATTGGGCCTTCATGTCGCCCAACAATTACGCAGGGAACTGGCAGCATCGCCTCTGGCCCATCGAGAAACACTATCAATATATCGGCAGCTCCGGCGGCTCGGGCGTCGGTTACGAGCCTGTGGCGGCGCTAGGCGCGGCCTTGGCTCACCGTGAGATCGGCGGCCGCCTGCCGATCGCCATCGTTGGCGATGGCAACTTCAACATGGCGCCAAGCGTCATGTGGACCGCAGCCCACCACAAGATCCCGTTCCTGATGATCATCCAGAACAATCGCGCTTACCATCAGGAAGTCATGCACATCCAGCGCATGGCGAACCGCCACAATCGCGGCATCGAAAGCGGCGTGATCGGAACAGAGATCACAAATCCGAACATCGACTATGCGGGTCTGGCCAAGAGTTACGGAGCGACTGGCATCGGCCCGATCAGCGACCCCAAGGAATTGGGCGAAGCCATCAGGAAGGGCGTCGCAGCCGTGAAGGCGGGCAATCCTGTCCTGATCGACGTCATCATGCAGCCGCGCGGCTGAGGGAGAGGTCACATGAAGATTTTCACTATAACCCTGCTCGCCGGACTTTCGCTCTGCGCCAACCCAGCGCTCGCCCAGCAAGCCGGCGCTCCTGCCGGCAATATCGAAAACGGCAAAAAGCATTACACAACGGATGGCTGCTACCAGTGCCATGGAACCGTTGGAAATGGCGCGGCGCTGACGGGGCCAAAACTGGCCAATACCGAGTTGCCTTTCGAGGCTTTCTTGATGCAGCTGCGGCAACCATCGAACGATATGGCGCCTTATGAAGCCAAGATCATTTCTGATGCTACGGTCGCCGATATTTACGCTTGGCTGCAAAGCTTGCCCAAATCGCCAGATCCCAAAAGTCTTCCCCTGCTCACGGGCATGGGCGTGAAATAAGCATCGATACAGCGAAGCCCGCCTGAGACAATCAGGCGGGCTTTTTTGTGCTTTGAGCAGCGTCAGTTCAACTCGATGCCGGACTCCTTCACCACCTTGTCCCAGCGCTTTGTCTCCGACTGAATGAACTTTGCAAAACTCTCGGGCGTGGCGCCAACCGGATTGAGGCCGGCCTTGCGGATCCGGTCAACCAAGACAGGATCATCGTAAGCTCTTGCGATCTCACGCTGAACCTTGTCGATGATCGCGCGCGGCGTGCCGGCGGGCGCCACAACGCCGATCCATGTCGACACGTCGTCGAGCGCGGGCGCGCCAGCCTCAACAGCCAGTGAACGCAATTCCGGCAGGGCGGGCACAGGGCCTTCATTGGTCTTCGCCAAGGCCCGGAACAAGCCGGACTGTATCAGGGGCAGGCTTGCGGCCTGACCATCGACGATATAGTCGACTGATTTTGACAGCAGGGCCTGCACAGTGGGCGGACTTCCCTGGAAAGGTACATATTGGGCGACGATGCCCATTTCCTTGTTGAACAGTTCGGCGGCGAGACGGGTGGTGATGATGCCGGCGCCGAAATTCAGCTTGCCCGGATTGGCCCTGCCCTTCGCGATAAGCTCCGCCAGCGTTTTGGGGCCATCGACGTGAACGGTTAGGAACGACGTATTCTTCGCCAGCAGGCTGATGGGGTCGAAATCCCGAATGGGATCATAGGACATGGTCTTGCTGGTGAGGGGATTGAGCACCATGGTCACATCCATGACCACCAGCAGCGTGTAGCCATTGGCCGGCGCCTTGGCGACCTGCGCCGCAGCTATGGCTGTGTTCGCGCCCGGCTTGTTCTCGACCACGACTCCCTGCCCCCAGACTTGGGACAGGCGCTCGCTCACCATGCGCGCGACGATGTCGGCGGGCCCACCAGCCGGGAAGGGCACGACCATACGGACCGGCTGGTTTGGCCATGAGGCCGCGTCCTGCGCGCGAGGCGCGCCGGCGCACAGACAGGTGACGATGAAAGCGGCGAACAGGGCGGCGAACGAGCGCATGAACCTCACCTTTGAGCTTTTATGATTGCACGCATGGTTTCACTCAATCGCCGCGCGGTCAACGGAGCTCTTCCCTCGCGCCACGGTGGGTAGCCAGACAAAAAAAGCGCAGCCCCGAAAGGCTGCGCTCTGCATTTTGACGGTACGATCGAAGGAGCCAGATCAGATCTCGATCTGACCGCCGACCTCAACCACATGATCATGCGGCAGCTGGAAGTAATCGCGCGCGCGGAACATGTTGTTGTGCAGGAAGATGAAGATGGTGTCGGCGATGCGGCCCCAGCGGGTGTCCGCCTTGTTGATGAGATGTTCGGTTCCCATGAAGAAGGACACTTCCTGCAACTTGAAGCGGAAGTCATGGACGCGCAGATAAGCAAGCGCGCGCAAGATCCTCGGCATTTCAAAGAAGCCATAATGCAGGGTGACAGCGTGGAAATTGTTATCGAGATGCTTGACCTCGATCATGTCCTCCGTCTTCACCCAAGGCACCATTTCCGTCTTCACATGCAGCAAGATCACCCGCTCATGCAAAATCCGGTAGTGACGCAGGCTGTAGAGCAGGGAATGAGGCACGTTGACGACATCCGGCACCATGAAAATGGCGGTGCCGGGCACGCGAGGAGGCGAGTCGATTTTGATTGAGTCCAGGAAGGCGTCCAGCGGTTGCTTGCGCTTATGGCGCGCCGCCAGCAAGCGGCTACGTCCCGTATTCCAGGCCATCATGACGAAGAACAGGGAACCTGCGACCGCGATGGGGAACCAACCGCCCTCGAAGAACTTCAACGTATTGGCCGAGAAGAAGGCGATGTCGATCACAAAGAAGGTCGCAAAGAGCGGGATCGCATGGAGAGGGTTCCAATGCTCCTTGCGGACCATCACGAAATAGCCAAGCGCTGTGTCAATCGCCATGGAGCCGGTGACGGCAATGCCATAAGCGTTGGCCAAAGCGTCGGAAGAGCGGAACGACATCACTAGCAGCTCGACGCAGACAAACAAGAACACGTTGACGTAATTGACGTAAACCTGCCCCATCTCTTCGGCTGACGTATGCAGCACCTTGATGCGCGGAATATACCCGAGCTGCACCGCCTGATTGGTGATGGAGAAAGCGCCCGAGATCACCGCCTGCGAAGCGATGATGGTCGCCATGGCCGCGAGGATGACCAGCGGCGCAAGCATCCACGAAGGCGCCAGGAAATAGAACGGGCTCTCAAGCGCATGAGGATCTGACAGAAGCAGAGACCCCTGCCCCAGATAATTCAGCATGAGGCAAGGCAGCACGACATACAGCCAGGTGCGGCGAATAGGCATGATGCCGAAATGGCCCATGTCAGCGTAGAGAGCTTCGCCGCCTGTGACCGCAAGCACGACCGCACCAAGGGCCATGAAACCGACCATGGGATTTGATGCAAGGAAGCCCAGCCCATAAAGCGGATTGATGGCGCGCAAAACCTGCGGATTATGAACGATCGACATCAGGCCCAGCACGCCGAGGGTCAGGAACCAGACGATCATGATCGGGCCAAAGAATTTCCCGATGGCGCCCGTGCCGAGCCGCTGGATCGCAAAGAAGCCCGCGATCAGCAACATCGTCACCGGAATGACATAGGCTTCAAGGGATGGAGCGATGATCTTGAGCCCTTCGATGGCGCTCAAGACTGAAATGGCCGGCGTAATGATGGAGTCGCCATAGAACATGGAGACGCCAAAAAGCCCGGCGGCCAGAACGGCCCAATGGCCCCGCTTGGAGCTGACCAGCCCGAGCGCGATCGAGGTCAGGGCGATGGTTCCGCCCTCGCCGTTATTGTTGGCCTTCAGAATGACGAAGACATATTTGATCGTGACCACCATGATCAGCGACCAGATCATGAGCGACAAAATCGCCAGAACATTGGTCTCGCTGGGGCCGCCGATGGCCTCGATAGACTGCTTGAAAGCATAAAGCGGAGATGTTCCGATATCGCCGTAAACGACCCCAAGAGCCGCGACCGTCAGGTTCGACGGCGCAGAATGGTCGTGCCTGCTCTTATGTTTCAACATCCATCGCCCCTGCAATGCTTGGCTCAAGTCTGGCGGCGTTCGGATAAACTACCGTCGCCAAGGTTCAGCTTCCCAGATGAGCGCGGCGTTTATCATGAAAATGGGACCAATACGAGCCCCCCGGACTTGCGAGAACTATCGATTTGACTGGATTGCATGGGACTTTGTTTATTTTCTATTTTTAATCTGTATGTTATATTTAATATTACAAAAAGAAGCGCCCGCTCCTCGCCATCGTCGAGAAGCCTCATGCAGCCTGCCCGCGCAGTCTCCACATACGGCCAGCCCCCATTGTGGCGATGGCGAGCGTGGAAAAGGCGGCGGAGGCCCAGAAGATTAGCTGAGGATGGCCGCTATCCAAAAGCCAGCCATAGAGGGCGGGGCCAAGTATCTGGCCGCCAGAATAGCCAGTGGTCACAAAGCCGAACAGCGTTCCGACGCTGACGTCGGTGGCGGCGTGGCGCACGGATACGTCCCGTGAAGCGTTGACAAGCCCACGCAGCGCGCCCGAAGCGCCGATCAATCCTATGGCCAGCCAGAACGGAATGACCCCGAGGCCGCAAACCACGATCAGAACGCCGGACGCCAGAAAACAGACGCAGAGCAGCAGCTCGGGATTCCTGGACCGGTCCGCGAGCCACCCTCCGGGTAGAACCGCCACCATCGCCATCAGTTGATAAGCGGTCAGGGCGCTGGCGGCGACGGCGGCCGGAATCGCATAAATGTCGGAGAAGGCGACGACCGAAAAATAAACCATGCCGCAGTTGGCGGCGGAGGACAGGGCGTAAAAGGCGAACAACAACATGATCCTGGGCGAAGTGACCAGCTTCTTCCAGCTATCTCCGCCACGTGCTTTCGTCTTGCCGCTATCGCCCATCACGCTGGAGAGGCCAAGCATGACCCCAGCCAGAAGCACCCCGACGCCGCCGATGACCAGAGTCGCCATGCGCCAGTCGAACATAACAGCCAGCAAGACCATGATGGGCGGGGCAACGACAAACCCAAGATTACCCCCCAGCGCATGGGCCGAAAGCGCGCGGCCAAGCCGCTTGGAGTCCACCCGCGCGTTCAAGATAGCGTAGTCGGCGGGATGGAAGACACTTGAGCCAACGCCAGCGAGCAACATCAAACCCATCATCTGCCAATAGGAGGTGATGAACGCGATCAGACCGATGGCGACAGAATTGACGAAAAGGCCGCCAATCAGCACGCGCCGCCCGCCATATTTCTGGACAAGAAAGCCCATGGGGGTCTGCAAAACGCCCGTGGTGACCGAAAAAGCCGTGACGGTCAGGCCAAGCTCCACATAGCTAACCCCGAGATCCCTCCGTAGCTGAAAGAACAATGGCGGCAACACAAGCATATATAAATGACTGAGAAGATGAGCGAACGAGACGAGGCCGACGACCTGATACTCACTGCGCAAATCTTCTTTCATCGTGATCGTCGTCATTAACCGCGCCATCCATGCTTAAGCGGAACGGGTGACGCAGGCTGTCTGCCTGAGCCACTCGCCCAATCGATCCGGTCTTTACGTCCAGGAACAAGCAGCTTGCCTTATCCCATCGCTATCGAGATAATGAATTTCATTACTCATGTAAAAGATATTGCCATGTCCCAACCTCCCTCGCGCAATCAAGCGGAAGCTCGGCAATTTCGCCTCGATGATTTTCCCGGCGAAGGCACGCCCCCTGTCGATGTGCCCTGCGACGTGCTTTGCGAGGATCACGTCGGCACATATCGACTGCCCTTTCCCTGTTCCTGGACGGGAGCGCAGTGGCGCAATGCGAAGACCGGTGACGTGATCGAAGGCGCCGTGGTCGCCTGGCGTATCAAGAGCGGACCACAGAACCGCTAACGCCCGAAGACTAAGGGGACTTGAAGAACGACTGCCTGACCTGAAGAGCGAACTCTTCATATTCTAGCGCAACACGGTTTCTCATGACAGCCTGAGCCTCGATCGACTGCTCGGTAAAACTGAGAACCGCCAACACGCGCTGTTCAAGCGAATAGTTGTCTAGATCAGCGTCCGAAAAGAAATAATCCTCGCCGATAGGATAATCGTTCGAAAATCTGGCGGCGCCGACTTTGCGAACGAAGACCACAAGGCCAAGCGCCGCAGCTTCCCTGGGCATACGATCCTTGCCGGGACTATGGCCGAAATCAATAAAGATCTTTGTCTTCCATAAGGTCTCGGCGACTTCGGCTTTCGACATGTTCTTGATGGCGACGAGGGAAACGCCAGGATTGCGGGCGGCGAGAGATTCCAGAAACTCGACCGCCTTGGCGCCTGCTTTATTGGGAAAATAGGCGATAGAATAAGTTCGTTGATCCTTGCTGTGCGTTAAATCGCCAAGGCCTTTGCGCACGAATGTGCGCGAGGTGAAGTCAAAGAGTGGAGCGAGATTTGTTGCGCCTCTCTCAAGCAGCATATGCAGCGCATAGTGCGACTGGTAAAAATGCAGCAGCCGATGCCTGAACAAGAGATTTTCAAAGTCGTAGTTCCGCTCCCTGTAAAACAGCGGAGAATTATCGACCGAAAGCCACCATATGCCGATCTGCGCACTTGTCCTGTTGATGCAGTCAACTGCGAAATCAATCCAGATTTCGGGAAAGATCAGAAGTGTGTCGGAGGTTAGTTTAGCGCTCAGCAGAGGCGGCGCGTTATATTCCCTATAGGTCACGCGCGCAGGCGCATCTTCGCTGACCGTACAGGTGAGAGTGTCTCCCTCGGGGACCAGTGTCGAGAACTCGCCAATATAAACCATGCGGGCGACCGCGCCCATGGAGTTCAACACGTCAGCGAGTTGATGGAGCGCTTCGGGGCCGCCGGTAGGCGTATCGGGACTGAAGATGAGAATTTGCTTGAAACGCAGCGGCATCGACAAACTCCAGTTGACTGGCCACGATGGGAGTCTGCTTCCCCAGTTAAATCAATTTCGAGATTCGGGCTAGGGCGCGTTCCGCATCGGCATGGACGCCGCATCGGCGTTTCATATTCGGAAAATAATGTCATAATAAATGAAATTAATACATACACGTCAGGCTGGCCTTGGAACTCGACGCTACTTAACATGAGGCTTTCGGCGTTGATTCAATTAAATAGGAATCAAAGAGCCTCGAATGAACGCGCAAGCAAGGACGACTGGCTATGAGGATTATGGTTGTCGGAGCTGGCTTCTCGGGAGCGACCATCGCTCGCGTTCTGGCAGAGCAGGGTTACAGCATCGACCTCATCGATCGGCGATCCCATGTCGCAGGCAACGCTTATGATCACGTCAACGAATATGGCATTAGGGTTCACGACTACGGCCCGCACCTTTTCCATACTTCAAATCAAAGAGTGGTGGAGTTTCTCTCCCGCTTTACTGAATGGACGCCGTACAAGCACAAAGTGAAGGCCATGCTGGCTGACGGCCGGCTTGTAACCTTGCCGGTCAATCGGGAGACATGCGAGATCGTCGGAAAAGAAAATGTCCTCGACACTTTCTTCAGACCCTACACGAAGAAGATGTGGGGAATATCGCTCGATGAGCTGGATCCGGAGATCCTCAATCGGGTCCCGGTGCGCGACGACGCCAACGAATTTTATTTTCCAAATGATCAATTTCAGGCGCTGCCAAAATCCGGCTATTCAACATTAGTTGAAAATATGATTGATCACCCGCTCATCAATGTGACTTTGAATGAGGGGTATCAGCAGGGTTTCGCAAAAGATTACATCCATATATTCAATTCAATGTCGCTCGACGAATTTTTCAATAACGAGCATGGTGTTTTGCCCTATCGATCGATCCGCTTTCACACAATGCACGCGCCATGCCCCAGATTTTTCCCGGTGGCCACTGTCAATTTCACGCACGAAGAAAAATACACACGTGTCACGGAATGGAAAAATCTGCCGGGGCACGGGCAAAACGCATCACATACGACCCTCACCTTCGAAGAACCCTGTGATTTTTCGGAAAATAACTTCGAACGGTATTACCC